>JASFZD010000109.1:0-11489 GCA_045046645.1 Sulfurimonas sp.
CTTAATTAATAATTATGTATACTATTTACTAGATACTAGAGGTCAAAAAACTTGTAACTTTAAGTTTTGGATAACTGTAAAAATTAGTTAATTTTGTATTTTTAATGAAGAATAGTTAATTTAATACAAATAGATAGATAGAATCTTAAATTTATCTAGAAATGTTGCTTTTTACTGTAACAACTCCACCAATTCATCTCTCATCTCAAAATAACTTTTAGGATCTATTGTTAAACCCATTAGACCTTCATCAAAATCTTTTATATATTCTCGATTTTTAAAAGCCTCCAACCACAAAAATTTAAATGCATCTTCATTATTATAAAGTTTATCATAGTTCATTATAAGCTGTCGTGTTTTCATGGGAGAGTATTCAGAATTATGCTGAGCATAAAATGTAATCATATCAAATAGGTCCCTTGACTTTGCACGTTTATAAAACATTAGAGATTTCATTTTAAAGATAGTATCAAGTGATGCAATTTTAATGTTTCCTATTTTAGAATAGGCATCATTCTCAAAAATATCTTTTGCTCCCAAATGCCCACTGCCATCATAGAACTGAATTTTTGCACCCTTTACAATCCATGTTTGCAGATAGTATTCAACATTGCTACCGCCAATTAGAAAATCATTTTTTACAGCTTCACTTGGATCAACATAATCAACATCATTAATAGTAAAGTTTTCAATACAAAATTCAATAAAATTTTGAATATCGTCTAGTGGTAAATCGTCCAATATACAAAAATCCAAATCTTCTGAAATTCTATGATTAAGATGATAAGACATAGCGGTGCCGCCTACTAGTCTAAAATCATGCATTTGAAATATTTCATGGTTTTGGATTGTGGGTAAGAGTTCTTTTATTTTTTCTGTCATGCTCTTTCACCCAACATTTTTTTTAGTTTAAAGAGTACAGGATAAGAAGTATTATTACCTGCAGCCATTTTCAGAATCTCTTCTTTAGAATATTTTTGATGCAGTATATCTATATAGCGTTGTTTAGGTTTTTGTATAATCTCTTCAATTGAGGGTAGTGTATGTGTTTTTTGGTATTGTCTCGAAGAAAGTCCATATTCAATTTGCTCCAATGCTTCTTCATAGTCTTCTACTGGCATATGCTCCTTATTTTTTTCAAGAAGTTTACGTACTCTTTGTGTTCCAAATAAATATAGGAGAGTATTCGTGTCATCTTGATTTGGTTGTTTAAGATAAATTGATATAAGATTGTCAATATCTATCACAGAGCTGTCTTCTCTTGAATAAAGCAGATCTTGCCTGAAAAGCGTTTTATCAAGTTTTATTTTTCTTGTATGTGGGCTATACTTTGGAGTAAAATCTTCTTTATCTAATAATGTTTGTGCTGTCTCTACATCCAAAGAACGAAGAAGTTTCATAAGTTGTTTTCTTTTTGGATTTTTGTCCCAGTCACTAAGGGTGCTATCTGGTATTTCTAAGATATTTTGAATCTCTTGCAGTTTCATAACAACTCCTTTTAACATTATTATAACCGATTTACGGAAATTACACAAATATATTAAAGTATAATATTACTAATAAATAAAAAACAAGGCAATAATATGGAAGAAAATGAAGTAATTGGCAAAAGAGTCAATTTAGATGTTAAAAATGTGAAAAGAATTAAAATAATGGCCACTTTGTTGGAAAATGAAGTTAAACACCTAAATGAAAAGAAAAAACTTGATTACATTATTAATAAAGCTATTGAGTCATATTATGCATCAGATGAAATCAAAGAGCTGCTTGAACTGTAATACTACACTCTACCGTGCTGTAAAGGGCAGGGTGAGATATTACAGTTTAAAAGTTTATCCCACTCTTTTTAGAGAATGGCTGCTTATTCGTGAATATGGCGGAATTAAAAATAAAAAGCCCACTCGGATAATCAAAGAGTATTTTTCCAATCTTGATGATATTAATAATTATTTTGAAATATTATTAAATAATAAACAATTAAAAGGCTATAATAAAGTTCTTCGATAATAAGGATAATTTTTGAAAGAACTTATTGGTGTTAACTCAAAAGATAACGCTCAGAATTATACATTGAATAACATGCTACAATCTTTCGGCTAGAAGATTCTCCAATGTATAAAAATCGTAATGTTAGATTATCTACAATATTGTCTTCGTTATCTAAAGGTGATGATTTATCTACACCTAATTTAGCATTAAAATTTAATGCAAGCCACAAAATTATACAAGCAGATTTTAATGAATATTTGTTGCCTCTATTTCATGACAATACCATTTATTATGACCATTCGTCAAAATCCTACAAAGCAAAAGCAAATTTTTTAAAAAGAACTCTTTTAAGTGCTGAAGATCTGGCACTCATTGCTATTCTTAAAAATAAAAGCAAAGATAAATATAGTGACAATGATTTATATGTTAAAGTTGAGACACTATTTGAAAATTATGAAAAAGCACTTTCACAGAGTATATATTCGCTAGCAAATATTGAAAGATTTGATAAATTTAAATATGAAATAATCCAGATACAACACTCAATTAACACTCGTCGAATAATAAAATGCATGTATAGAAATAAAGAAAGAAAACTTTATCCGCTTCACATTAATAATCTTGATGGATTCTGGTATTTAATCTGTTTTGACACAAATTACAAGGATATTAGAAAATATCATTTAAACTCAATAAGTAATGTTGCTGAACTACCTGAAGTTTATGAATTTGACAACACTGGAATAATTAAAAGTTTTGATAATGCAATTAATGCATATTATAAGCCTGAGAAAAAACCTATACATATTGAATTGTTTCTTCACTCAGAGATTGCCAAATATTTTATTCGAAAACCTATTTCTAAAACACAAAGACTTCTGACCGAATACAAAGATTCATCATGTGATATAGAACTTACTATAACTGACTATATGGAAATAATACCTACGATTCAAAGGTATATGCCATATATAGGAGTCATCGAACCAATTGAATTAAAAGAAATAATTCAAAATAATATAAAAAAGTATAACAATATTTTTGGTTTACCTAGTTAAGTAATTCACTCATGTTAGAATTTTAAAAATCATAAGGATGTAAAAAATTGGATAATCTAACAAATTTAAAAGCAATATTACATTCAAAACGAGCCAATATTTATTATTTAGAATATTGCCGAGTGATGCAAAAAGATGGTCGTGTACTTTATCTTAGTGAAGCTAAAAAAGAATATCAATATTGGAATATTCCTATCGCTAACACAACCTGTTTATTATTAGGAACGGGTACATCAATTACTCAAGCAGCAATACGAATGCTTGCACAAGCTGGTGTACTTGTAGGTTTTAGTGGAGGTGGAGCCACACCTTTGTTTATGTCAAATGAGATAGAGTGGTTGACACCTCAAAGTGAATATAGACCAACTGAATATATTCAGGGATGGATGGGATTTTGGTTTGATGAAGACAAACGACTAGAGACTGCTAAAAGATTTCAAATAGCAAGAATAAAGTATATACAAAAAGTATGGTCTATAGATCGTGAGCTCAACATAGAAGGGTTCGATGCTAAAGACACTGAGTTGGAGAGTCTATTTTCTAACATTTTAACAAATATTCCAAATGCCTATAATGTTGGAAAACTATTGCAACTTGAGGCTGATTTTACTAAAAAACTCTACAAATATGCAGCGCAAAAGACAAATCAATCAGGATTTACGAGAGAACATAAGAATGCTGATTTAGCAAATGAATTTCTAAATCATGGAAACTATCTGGCATATGGATTGGGAGCTACTACGCTTTGGGTACTTGGGATTCCTCATGGTTTTGCAGTAATGCATGGAAAAACGAGACGAGGTGCCTTGGTCTTTGATGTGGCTGACCTTATAAAAGACGCTTTGGTCTTGCCATGGGCATTTATCTGTGCCAAAGAAAAAATGAGTGAAAAAGAGTTTCGCTCACAATGCTTACAAAATTTTGTAAAGCATAAAGCTTTAGAATTTATGTTTACACAAGTTAAAGAAGCATCATCTTACTATACTCCAACGAAAGACAATGTATCATGATGGTAATATTTGTCTCACAATGTGAAAAAAATGCTCTTAAAAAAACACGCAGAATTTTAGACTCTTTCGCAAATCGAATAGGCGATAACACATGGCAAACCATCATCACGCAAGAGGGTTTAGCAGCTGTTCAAAAGTTACTACGAGAAACTGCTTCTAAAAGTACAGCAGTAAGTTGCCATTGGATCCGCAGTCGTAGTAGAAGTGACTTTTTGTGGGTAGTTGGAAATAGAGATAGGTTTAATGAGGAAGGGATTGTACCTGTGCATTGGACAAACAAAACTATTTTAAAAAATTATAAAGAGAGTGACTGGAAATATTTGCCTCTTATCAAAGCTTTGACTGCACTCTCCGCTCTTTTTCATGATTGGGGAAAATCAACAGCACTTTTTCAAGAGAAATTAAAACCAAATAGTAAAATCAAAGGTGATCCTATTCGTCATGAGTGGATTAGCACTATGTTACTAAATGCTTTTATTTCACAAAATAAAGAGAATTGGTTGCAGCGTTTGAGTGATGGCATAATAGATGAAACTTTATTAACAGAATCAGTTCAAGATGTAAATGAAAGAGTATTGCAAAATTTTCCATCCTCTGCACAATTGGTACTTTGGTTGATTACTTCTCATCATAAACTTCCGAGTCAATCTACTAGTAAATCAATTATTGCAAATGAATATAATAGCGTAGAATCTTTCTCTATTGAGGAGACTTTACAATACATCAAGCAATCATGGGGTTATGAAAACAGAAAAGATGAAGAGGAATATCAAAAATATGTAAAAAAATGTTTCTTATTTCCTCATGGTCTTTTAAGTAACTCTACTCAATGGCTAAATCTTGTAAAGCGATGGGCAACCCGACTTCTTACACTTCAATCGCTTCTAGATGAAACCATTAATGATGGTAGTTATAGAGCTGTTCTGCATCATAGTCGTCTCTGTTTGATGCTCGGAGATCACAACTACTCTTCACAAGATAAAGATCCTAGTTGGAAAGACAACACTGGACTTTATGCAAACACGAATCCCAAAACTAAAGAATTAAAACAAAAACTTGATGAACACCTATGCGGTGTTTATAAAAGTGCAATGAAAATTGTTCACTATCTTCCTATGTTTGAGCATGAATCTCCTATTGTTCAAAATAATAGAATCTTAAAAAAAGCAAGTCCTAAAGCATTTTCTTGGCAAGATAAGGCTGTACAAAAGATAAGAGAAGAGATGGAAAAAGAGTCTAAAAAAAGAGGATTTTTTGCTGTAAATATGGCAAGTACGGGGTGTGGCAAGACCTTTGCAAATGCTAAAGTGATGCAAGCTTTTTCTAAGGATGGTGCATCATTACGCTATGTTTTAGCTTTAGGTCTTAGAACTTTAACCCTGCAAACAGGTGATGAATATAGAGAGAGGATAGAATTAGCTAAGGAAGATTTAGCTGTTTTGATAGGTTCAAAAGCAATTATGGAACTGCATAATAGCCATAAAAAAGATGATGAAGAAAAAAGTGATTTTGGTTCAGAGTCTTTGGAAAGTCTACTTGATGAAGATGTGGTATATGAGTGTGATATTCCAGAGGATGGGTTAAGTACTGTTTTAAAAAAAGAACGAGATAAAAAATTTCTTTATGCTCCTGTGTTAGTCTGTACTATTGACCATCTAATGGGTGCAGTGACAACTAAGAAGGGTGGGCGTTATATACTGCCCAGTTTGAGAATGTTATCTTCAGATTTGGTCATAGATGAGATTGATGATTTTAGTGGAACTGATTTGATTGCCATCGGTCGCTTGGTGCATTTAGCTGGAATGTTAGGACGTGGTGTTATGATTTCCTCTGCAACTATCCCTCCTGATTTAGCGGAGGGGTATTTTAATGCTTATAAAAAAGGGTGGCAAATCTATGTAAAAGGGCATGAGGCAAAAAATAAAATAGTCTGTGCTTGGATAGATGAGTTTAAAACGGAAGTCAAAGAGATAGAAAGTTTTGAGAGTACACAAGCGATAGGACTTTATCAAGAGCATCATAACCATTTTATTAAAAAGCGAATAGAACATTTACAAAAAGAACCTATAAAAAGAAAAGTAAAGATAATGGAGTGCGATGATGCAATGCAAGAGAGTGAATTTGAAAGTGATGAAACTAAAACAGAGGTCTATTTTTCTAAAATAAAAGAGACGATTATACAAAAACATCATCAACATCACACTCTTGATAAAATCAGTAATAAACGAATTTCATTCGGGGTTGTTCGTGTTGCAAATATATCGCCTTGTGTAGCTTTAGCAAAGTTTTTAGTTATGGCAGAGTATGAAGACGTCGAGGTGAAAGTTATGGCATATCACTCTAATCAAGTACTACTTTTACGTCATGAACAAGAGAAACATCTTGATGCTGTTTTAAAACGAAAAGAGAGTCAAGAAGAGGAGCCAAAAGCATTTGAAAATGAGATAATTCGTTCCCATATAGATGCAAGTCAGACGCAAGATATTATTTTTGTGCTAGTTGCCACACCTGTGGAAGAGGTAGGACGCGACCATGATTTTGATTGGGCTGTTATAGAGCCCTCTTCATATCGTTCCATCATCCAACTTGCAGGACGAGTACGACGCCATAGAGAAGGGGAGATAGTTGAACCCAATATTGGCCTAATGCAATATAATTATAAAGCTTTTCAAAGTGGTGATGCAGAAGATAGATACTTTGTAAACCCTGGGTATGAAGAGGGTATAACACTCAATACTCATAATATATCAAAGTTAATAGATGTCAATGAGGTAGCCAATAGAGTGGATGCAAGAGAGAGAATTCAAAAACATAAAAAGCTGAATGAAAAAAATTCTTTAATAGATTTGGAACATTATAAAATAGCAGAAGATTTAAGTTCTTATGAGAAAAAAGGAGCTAATTCTTTGCAAGGGTATTTGGATGAGAGTTGGTTTCTTACGGCGCACCCTCTCTATCTAAATCCATTTAGAGAGGGAAATCAAAGTACAAAAGTATTTTTAGTATATAATCAAAAATATGGTAATTATTATTTTGCAGAGTTAGATGAGTATGGTAATCCAATAAATAGAGAAGAAATATTACAAATAAGTAGAACAAACGAAGATAATATAGATACAAATAGATTATGGCTACATCGAGATTATAATCAATTGGTAGAAAAATATGCTTCAAAAAATAATCAAACCAAAGAGGAGGTGTCATTGAGATACGGGGAGTTGAGTTTTATAATTTATAAAGATGATGATGAATTTGAATATAGTGACCAGTTTGGGTTGATAAAAGTGTAAGATAAATGAGATATAATTTGGAATATGAAAAAATCAACTGCCGAGTAGGTAGCTTAGAAAAGAATAAATATCATATGTAGTTAGACTACCGAATAGGTAGAAGATAAATTATACACCAGAATAAATATAATATGAATAATATTTATTTAAGCTCTCTAGTGATATGATTTTAACTGTACCAATACTGAATAAATAATAAAAATTAATTTATAGGAGGAAATATTGTGACAGAACCAGAAATATCTAAATTTTTTGACGAGCGAAAAGAAATTTGGATGAAAAACAATCAGAAGAGTTCTATGTTGGATGATGTAGTGCTAAAACTTCAAGTGGAGTGTGAAGAGTTATTATCACTTGAAAAGTGGCTTCCTGATGCTGCTAAAAGAGCAGGACAGATTTCTATATCTACCCATCCTTGTACTTTTTCGCACCCGAGTGCTAGGAAAAATAAAAATGGATATGTTACTCCAATCATTGCTGATGTAGAGAGAAAAAATGATGGATTACTTCGAAGTGGTAATGTGGATGTAGAAAGTGATGCACTGGGTAATGCTGCCGCGTTGGACGTTTACAAATTTTTAAACTTAGAAATGAATGATGGTCAGAAACTAATAAAGCATATAGAGATTGAGAGTGAATTGGCAAAATCTTTGTTGGACATAAAAAGTGTCTCATATGAGTATTTAAGAGATGGCTTTTTAAAGATGATAAGTAGCTCAGAAAATCTTGTTACAAGTGAAAGGATAAAACAGGTTTATTTTCCTGTTTATGATGATTATCATCAACTTTCAATATTAAGTAATTCTGGAATTATGTACCATTTAAAAGAGTCTATTAATGCTATTCGCTTTGGTGATGAGCTGAAAGAGCTGCGAGAGAAGAGAAAAAAAGGGGAGTGCTCTGAACATGGGTATAGCGAAATTTATGATTTGACTACCATAGGTTATGGAGGAACAAAACCTCAAAACATCTCTGTGCTAAATTCTAAAAATGGGGGAAAAGCTTATCTACTTCGCTCTATGCCACCTGTACTAAAAAAAAGACAGGTACATTTTCCTAAAAGTAACTTTTTTCAAGAGTCAATAAAGGTATGGGAGGTTTCAGAAATTTTTGATGCACTGCATAGTATCGCGAGCACTGATTATAATAATATAAATATTAGAGACGGTCGTGTTTATAGATATGAGCAGTTAATGGATAAGATCATTGAGAAGATGTGGGCTATTCGTTTAGTTTCGCCTGAACAATATTATGAAAAAAATTCTAAACTAAAATCTCATCAAAAGATTTGGTTAGCCCATGAGTATGAACAAACCCGAGAGAGTGAGGATGCATGGCTTGACAAGCTAGAGAAAGAGATAACTTTTTGGATATTTAAAAGTTATGAAAAGCAAACCAATAAAAAATTTAGTGAAGCTGAGAGAAAAGATATGGCCAAGGTAGTACATGAACAGAGAGAGGCATTAAGATGATACGAAAACTATTACTATTACCTCACATAGAGGTACATAATGCAAATGCTCTCTCGAGTCCGTTTACAATAGGTTTTCCAGCTATGAGCGCATGGCTAGGAGCGACTCATGCCTTGCAAAGAAAACTAAATAGCGATGGTTTTGAAACTTTAAGGTTTATAGCAACAGGAGTAGTGAGTCATAAGGCTGATTTACAGACTTTTAAAGGTGTGGGAGATTATGTTCACTCTATTATAGGTACAGGAAATCCTCTTGATAAAGATGGAAAGCGTCCCTCCTTTATAGAAGAAGCTCGAATAGATCTCGATGTGAGTTTAGTGATTGAGATAGATGGATTAGAAAAAATTGACGAAGATAGATTTAAAGAAAGAGTTTTACATCATCTACTTGGTCGTATGAAGATGGCAGGTGGAGATATATTCTCAGCTAAAAAACCTCTTTTGTTTAGAGTTGATGAAAGTAAAGAAGATGAGATTATTCGTTTTAGAAAACGATTGATGCCAAGTTATGCCATTGTGGAGAGAAAAGATTTGATGATAGAGGCTATGGAGAGTGGAGCAGATGCAGTAGATGCGATTTTGGATTATCTTTCACTACATCATGAGTGTGAAGTGGAAGATAGGAAAGTAGTTTGGAAAAGTGAGCGTAAAGCATCTGGTTGGATTATACCTATCGCTGTAGGATTTCAGGGTATTTCACCTTTAGGTAAAGCGAAAAATCAACGAGATGCAAATGCACCTCACCGTTTTGCAGAGAGTGTTGTGACTCTTGGAGAGTTTAAGATGCCTTATAAAATCAAATCAATAGATGAGATATTGTGGCGTTATAGTTATGATGAAGAGAAATCTCTTTATCTTTGTGAACAAATTAAAAAATAAAAGGATAAGAAAATGGCAAAAGTAAAAAATGCAATCGCATCTGTGTTAGCGTATGAGAAAAAATTGGTACCATCTGATGGGTATATGTATGGAACGACTTGGGAGAACAAAGATAAAGTTACTCCTTTACAGTTGGTCGAAAAATCTGTACGAGGAACAATCAGTAATCGTTTAAAAGATGCAGTAAAAAATGACCCTTTAAAACTCAATGCAGAAGTAGAAAAAGCAAATTTACAAACTGTAGATAGTTGTGCCTTGGGTGAAGAGCAAGACACACTGAAACTTCACTTTACACTTAAAGTGTTGGGTGGCATTACAGAACCATCTGCTTGTAATGATGCTGCTTTTTTAGAGAGTTATAAAGAGGCAGTGGGAAAATACATAGAGCAAGAAAAATTTAGCGAACTTGGTAGAAGATATGCACTTAACATAGCAAATGCACGTTTTTTGTGGCGTAATCGTGTCGGAGCAGATAAGATAGAAGTCCAGGTAAAAGATCTAAAGAGTCAACAGATGTGGACATTTGATGCAAAAGAGTTTGGTATCCGTTCTATGAGTTGTGATCATCAAGATGTTGTAGATTTGGGAGAGAAAATAGCTCAGACATTAGCAAGTGAAGATAATTTTTTGATGCTAGATATAACTTGTTATGCACAAGTAGGAAAAGCTCAAGAAGTTTATCCAAGTGAAGAGTTGGTACTAGATAAGGGACAAGGTAAAAAAAGTAAGATTCTTTACTGTGTAGACGATATAGCTTCTATGCACTCTCAAAAATTAGGGAATGCACTTAGAAGCATCGATACATGGTACAGTGAGTACGCGAATGAAAACAGACCTATAGCTATAGAGCCTTATGGTGCAGTGACTAATCTAGGTCGTGCTTTTAGAACACCAAAAGAGAAACAAGACTTCTTTAGCCTCTTTGATAAATTCGCTACAGGTACAAAACTCGATAGTAAAGATGAAGAGCATTATGTTATGGCTGTTTTAGTTCGTGGTGGTGTTTTTGGTGAGAGTTCAAAGTAACTGCTATGAATTACTATAAAGATATAAAATTACTAGATGATACTGAAATATCTCTTGGATTTATTTGGCAAAAAGTATATGCACAGATGCACTTGATATTAGTGAAGCATAAAGATAGTGAGGGTATGTCAAAGATTGGTTTTTCTTTTCCTCATTATGATGAGAAATTTCCCTTAGGGGATATACTTCGAGTTTTTGCATCAGCAAAAGAGGAGTTAGAACTTTTAAAAATAGAAGATCAGTTAAAAAAAATCTCTGATTATATTTTGGTAAGTGACATGAAAGAAGTACCCAGTGAGATAAAATCTTATGTAACTTTTAGCAGAAAACAGTTTAAATCGAATCCTGTAAGGTTAGCAAAAAGATATGCTAAACGGCATAACGTGACGATAGAAGAAGCATTAGATTTATATACTAACATGAGCCCACAAGAGAGTCAATTACCATTTATTATGATGAAAAGTAATTCATCTGATCAACAAATGAGATTATTTATAAAACAAAGTATAAAAGATAAACCATTAAAAGGTTTGTTTAGTACTTATGGTTTGAGTGCAATGACAACAGTTCCGATTTTTTAAGCTAAATATCTTCTTTTGTATAAAAAGACCTAAATTTTTTTCTATACATCAAAAGCCCAAAAAGCAGAGCCATAAAGAGATAGATAAAAAAAATGGTCAATTCATAAATATTACTATAATACTCGTTATAATAATACTTTAGGAACTAATAATTGCGGTGAACTGCCGAATAGGTAGCTTAGAAA
>JASFZD010000110.1:0-21669 GCA_045046645.1 Sulfurimonas sp.
TCTCATAAGCCGGGGGTCGGGGGTTCGAGTCCCCCCTCTGACACCATTTTTTAAGTCTTTTATATATTCCGGATTAGCTCAGCGGTAGAGTAGGTGACTGTTAATCACTTGGTCGCTGGTTCGAATCCAGCATCCGGAGCCATACTTCAAAAGCCTTATTCTAGGCATTTTTAAAGCATTTAATTCTCACATTAACTAAAGTATTTTTATTGAACTACTAATTTTAATACACTCTTGCTTCAATTTAAATCTTTAATGTAATTGAATAGCTCTATCTCTTGGATGACGATAATCACTAGGGTTATTTGCTTTGTATATTAAACCAACTACTATAGCTAGTGCTATCATAGATATCAAAAATATTTTGAATAAATGTTTTGGATTGCTATCCATAATTTATACTCCTAATAAAACTCTAAAATTATTTTTAAAATTGTATCAAAAAATACTTTTACTTAATGAAAATCATTAGATAATTAGTATTCTAAAAATTGTTATGGTAAAATTGTCTTTAGTTATAAGTTAAGGAGGAAAGTGGTATGAATGAAATACTGAATAAAAAAGTTTTAAATCTGATTCCTATTGTTTTTCTAATTATCATACTATTGAAAATTATTTATTCATATAATCACTTGAAGGAAGATAAGTATAATTTTGCTAAAAAAGAAGCAGAAGTTTTAAATGATTACGCTCTTATACATAGAAATTATTATCAGCATCTTTTTGTAAATAAAACGATACCTCTAAATTCAAAAACTTTAAAAGTACTGCCAGCATATAGCAATAGTATTATCTCAAAGCACTTTTCAAAAGTAAATTCTTTGCATATTACAGTTAGAACAGTTTCTGATCGAGCAAGAAACCCTCTTAATAATGCGGATAACGATGAGTTGGAAGCGATAAATTACTTTAAAAAAAATCAAAAATCTATAGACTATTTTAGTGAAATAAATGATCTATATTATCAGTATGCATCCGTATTGCGTATTAATGATACATGTTTAAAGTGTCATGGAGCTAAAGAAGATGCTCCAACTTTTATTAGAAATAGATATAGTGCTGCATATAATTACAAACTAGGTGAAGTTCGAGGTATATTAAGTATCAAAGTACCTAAAGATAGTGTTGGAAATTATTTTTTAAGAAGTTTTATTGAGTCGGTCGTATATGATATTATTTTATTTATTCTACTGTTTTTAGGAATTTCTTTTTTAGCAAAAAAATCAAAAAATATAAATAAAAATCTTCAAAAAGAGATTCAAGAAAAAACAAAAGCATTAAAAAGCACTTTTGTTATAGATAAACTTACCACTTTACCAAACAGAAAGCAACTACTCGAAGATATTGCATTTCGTAAAAATAAAAAGACTCGTTATATAGCACTACTAAATATAGATGCGTTTAAAGATATTAATGATTTTTATGGACATGCTGCAGGAGATAAAGTTTTAAAAGATTTAGCTGTTACTATTGTGCAAGAGTGTTTATGTGAAGAAGTTAATATCTATAAACTACCAAGTGATGAATTTGCAATTCTTTCAACAAAAGTAACTAGTCAAAAAGTATTTTCAGAAAATATATCTAGATTGATTGATATAATTCAAAAGAAAGTATTTATAATCCAAAACAACAAAATTTTTATATTTGTTAATTGTGGAATATCATGTAATGAAAAAGATTTAATGACTACTGCAGATGTAGCACTAAATATTGCTAAAAAAGAACAGATAAACCTCGTTGTTTACGAGGATAAATTTGATATATCCCATAAAATAGTTGAAAATACACAAAGTATTTCTCTTTTGAGAAACGCAATAGAAAACGATGAAATTACACCATTTTATCAACCAATATATAATCTTAAAACAAAAAAGATAGAAAAATATGAGTGTTTAATACGGATAGTGCAAAATGATGGAACTATCATCCTTCCATTTAAATTTTTGGATGTTGCTGTTAAGTCAAAACAGTATCTTCAACTTACTAAAATTATGGTCAACAAAGCATTTAAATTTTTTGAAGATAAGGAGTATGAATTTTCTATTAATTTATCAATTGTAGATATACAAAGTCATGATATGCAAGAGTTTATTTTACAAAAACTAGAAAATTTTGAGAAACCGCAATTAGTAGTGTTTGAAATACTTGAGAATGATAAACTTGGTAACTACAAGGATGTTAAAGAGTTTATAACAAAGATTAAAAAATTTGGATGTAAATTTGCGATAGATGACTTTGGGAGTGGGTACTCAAACTTTTCACATGTGTATGAATTGAATGTTGATTATTTAAAGATTGATGCATCCTTAGTGAAATATGTATCAACTGATGAAAATTCCCGTATAATTGTTAAAACAATTGTCAATTTTGCATCAAGCCTTGGACTTAAAACGATTGCTGAATATGTTGAAGATATAGAATCTTTAGAGATACTGGAAAAAATGGGTGTTGATTATATACAAGGTTATTACATAGGAAAACCTGATAAAGATATTCAAAAGTAGACTCATAGCAATATAAAAGATAATTATTATCTTGAGATAATGATTTATTTTAAAGTAAAGCTATAATATAATGTTGAAAAAATGGAAAAAGAGATGGATAGTATGAATTATGTAGTATTGTTAAAAGAGAAAAAATTAGCAGCAACTCCTCAAAGATTAGAGATTATTAACTTATTGTCTTCGCATGGACATCTGAGTATAGATGAGTTATATCAATTGCTAGTTGTAAATTTTCCATCTATATCTCTTGCGACAGTGTATAAAAATATCCATATTATGACAGAAAAATTATTTTTAGCTGAAGTGCAAATACCAAATAAAAAGAATGTTTATGAGTTAATTAAAGAGACTCATTCTCATGTAGTTTGTTCAAAATGTGATGAGATATTAGATGTTGATATTGATACAAGTGCTTTGTTTAATGAAGCATCACAAATAAGTCACTTTAAATTACAAACAAGCAGTATTGTATTTAAAGGCACATGTCCTAAGTGTGCATAGGATTATAGTTTTCTCCTCGTAATTTACTTTACATTAACCTCATAGTGGGTAAAATCTTTCTTACTTTTATACATGGAATATTAATGAGAATTTTTTTAGCTACACTTATCACACTAATGGCAACCATCCTATTTTCTGATGTTATTAAAACCATCCAATACAAAGGCATGGTGCATATTTCTGAACCTGTCGCATTAAGAATGTTGCCTTTTGAAGTAGGTGATGATGTAGATGATAAAATGATAGATACAGCTATAAAAAAATATTTTAAACAGGGATATTTTAATGATATCTGGGTGAACTTTGAATCAGGTAACTTGGAATTTAATTTCAAAGAAAAAGAGATGATTTCAAAAGTGGAGTTAAAAGGCTGGAAAGATGATGATGAAGAAGTTATGGCTAGTGTTGTTCAAATCAAAAAAGGTACACTTTATGATGAGAAAAAACTAGAATCAGCAAAAAAACGAATCATCCAAGCCATGAGCCAAGATGGAAAGATTGATAGTGTTGTCGAGATAGAATCTGAGCATCTTGAAAATGGAAGTATTAAAGTTACTTTTGTTGTTAATGAGGGTGAAGAAATCATCATTGAGAAACTAAACTATATAGGTGTTAATGATTTAGATAGTGATGACTTTAATGAAGTAATAGCAAATAAAGAACATGAATTTATGGGTTGGTTTTGGGGACAAAACAGCGGTAAAATGAAGTTAAAAGATTTAGCTTATGATAACCTCAGAATTCGTGACTTTTATATGCAAAATGGTTACTTAGACTCAAAAGTAGAAAAACCATTCGTGAGAGTAAACTTTGATAGTTACACGGCAGATATGAGTTACCAGATAACAGAGGGTAAACCTTATACAATCAGTAAAATAAGTATTCACCAAGATAAAGTAGTTGCTAAAGACGAAGAACTTAGAAGTGTAGTTACACTTGAAAAAGGCGAAGTTTTTAACATCAAAAAATTTCGTGATGATGCAGAAAAAATAAAGACACTTGTAGCCGATAAAAGTTATGCTTTTGCACAAGTGGTTCCAGACTTAAAAAAAGATGTTAAAAATCAGACAGTAGAAGTAGTGTTCAAAGTTATGCCAGGTTCAAAAGTAAAAATAAGAAATGTAATTATTTCAGGAAACAATAGAACCTTAGATAGAATTGTTCGTCGTGAGTTGTACTTAGGTCCCGGAGATATGTACTCCTTAACAGATTTAAAAGATTCTCGAAATGCTGTTGGGCGTTTAGGCTTCTTTGATAGTAATACGATAGAAGAGAAGCGTATAGATAACTCTACAATGGACTTAATTGTTAAGTTAAAAGAAGCACCAACAGGAAATATCCAACTTGGTGGCGGATATGGAAGTTTTGGTGGTCTTTTAGTCAGTATTGGTGTTAATGATAGAAATGTATGGGGTTCTGGTATAAATGTAGGTGTAAGAGCTGAAAAATCCCAAACAACTAAAAGCTTTTCTTTTAATATTTCAAATCCAAGATTGAATGATAGTGATTTTAGTGGTAACTTCTCTATCTTTCATAACTCATTTGACTATACTGATTATACTGTTATCACAGATGGTGTTTCTTTAGGGACTGGACATAGGTTTTCTCGTCATATTAGTGGATTTATAGGTTATGGATATTCAAGCAATGCTTATGAATTCGCGAGTGACTTCAATAGTACGCAGTTTGGAAATCAACTCTTTTTTGAATCGTATGATAAAAGTTTTATAACTACTACAGTTAAGTGGGATAGTACAGATGACTTTTACCTACCTCGTGAAGGTTTTGAATTTTCTCAGAGTTTTGAAAAATCAGGACTTGGTGGAGATGCTAACTTTTTAAAAGCAAAGACAAATCTTGGTATATATAGAGGTTTAGAAGAGTATATAGGATTTGATGCCATATTTAGATATAAAGCAAGATTTTACGATATTGTTGATACTGGTTTTGTTCCTTTAGCAGAAAAATTTTATATGGGTGGTATCGGTAGTGTTAGAGGTTATCAATCATTTTCGCTTTCTCCAATGGTTGCAGATACTACTGGTTTTGATACATATAAAGGTCAAGCAATAAGAAGGGTCGGTGGTACGGCTACATTTTCAAATAGTGTTGAGTTAAGTTTACCACTTATTCCTAAAGCAAAAATGCGTCTTGTTACTTTTTTGGACTGGGGTTTTATCACAGATAATATTACTCCAAATTTAGTAAATAATGATATTTCTCGTGCTGGTTATGGTGCTGGTATTGAGTGGTTTTCACCAGTTGGACCTATACAACTCATGTTTGCAAGAGCTCTTGGACAAGAAGAAGGGGATAAAACATCAATCTTTGAATTTACAATGGGACAGAGGTTTTAAATTAGTTAAATTTAATCTTAATGTTTTGATTGCAGTCAATTTTTGCGACTGCATCTTGACTTAAATATAAATTATTTTTCGATTCTACAAAAAGCTTTCCATCTTTAAATTTTAAATCAAAATCAATATTTCTAGGTCTATGACTAAGTAGCGCGATAGTTAAAGAGAGTAAAAAACTGAGCGCATTTGTGACATTTTCATTTGGAAGTAGCTCTTTGTATTTTTGAAGATGAGATAAAGCCGGAAGCTTGTCTTTTGTATACTTTGTAAGCGTTGCTATAAGGGTGATGCTATGATGGGTAAAACCATACTCTAAAGCACTCTGTATAAGATAGTATGTATGCTTGTTTTTAGAGTAGAAGTGAACACTACTTCCAGAAGGATATAGTTTCGCAGCCAAGGCGAGTTCATATCTGTACTTTCTGTCAATATTGAGGTATTCATATGTTAAATCAAATACTCTTTTACTCAGTATATTTAGATTGTTTGAAAAAGTTGTATCTGGAATATATGAATCTATAATGTGTTTGACTGATGTGTTGTAGTTATGTGGAAATTTATGTTTTGAGTTACGGAGTAGGTCACTAAGATAAACACCGTCTCGTACTCCGACACCACTAGTCATAATTTTTTTTATAGAGAGTTTGTTAAGTATTCTTTCTAAGATAAGTGCCCCTGGTTTTATGACATCAAATCGATTACTTTTTATCCCTAAATTTTTAAGTTCATTCTCATCTGCTTTTAAAGTTTTTGAAATAAATTTTTGAAAAGTTTTAGCAGAATACTCATAAGCATGGATTTTATTAAGGGGGTAGTCACTTTGAAGCATAATAGCACTCGAGATAGCTCTAAAAGTACCACCAATACCTACAAGAGTATCTACATCTATATCATCAAGAAAAGATAGTTTAGAGTCAATGTATGCAGTTGCCCCAGATAGGTCATTTTCATCAAAGAAAAGCTCTTTTAGCCTTACTGTGCCGATATTAAGTGAGATAGTATTGCTTATCTCTTTGTTTTTGATAATTGAGAGCTCAGTAGACCCACCACCAATATCTATACTTAAACCTGATGTAATTGTTGGTAGAAGATTAACACAAGCGATAGCACCAAAGTATGCCTCTTTTTCTCCATCTATGATTTTGATGTTGAGTTTAAGTTCTTGGCTAACTTTTTTTAAAAAGTCTTTTTTATTGGGTGCATCTCTTAGGGCAGATGTAGCAACACATAGTGTTTTTCGAACTTTAAAAGAGTTTGCTATAGTTATAAAATCACGCAAGGCACTAAAAGTTCTCTGCATTGGAAGTTCTTGAAGATTTCCATTGTGTTTGTAAGCATGTTCTGAGATGCGAACCTTGCTTTTTCCCTCATGGAGTAGGTGAAACGCATAACGAGATGTTTTTTCATAAATCACCATTCTAACAGAGTTTGAACCGATGTCTATAACTGCAACTCGCTTTGCCAAAATATTACTCTTCTATATTTAAGTTTTTAAGTTTAAATTGAAGCTCAGCAATCGATTCAACATTATCTTTATCAGGAACTATACAATCAACTGGGCAAACTGAGATACAAGCTGGTTCATCATAAATACTAACACATTCTATACAACGATCAGGATCAATATAGTAAATTGGATCTCCCTCTTCAATCGCAACAGTTGGACACTCTTCTCGACAAGCATCACATGCTATACATTCATTATTTATTATTAGAGCCATTATAAAAAACCTTCTATTATACTTTAAGTATTTAAGTGAACGATTTATAGCAAATTTAACCTTTATTATTTTTGAATTTTCAACTTTTTGAGGGTAAGATACAAGAAAGTTTAGAGTTTAGTTGTAATGAAGCAATTGTACCCTCTATACCATCCTCTCTATTTTTGATACTTATATTCGCTCCGAGCGCATCTGCAGCACTTTTTGCTAAAAACAAACCAAGTCCAACACCAGACTTATCACCTTGGCGTTTAAAAGGAGCAAAAAGATCAATACTTTCATCTATGCCACACCCTTCATCGATGACTTCTACGAGAAGCCCAACATCATCTTGAGAACTTTTTAAGGTTACTGATTTACCTTCTGGAGTAAATTTTAGTGCGTTTTGGAGAAAGTTTTGAATTATTTGATTTAGAAGACTTACTTGAAAGTTAGCCATAAAAGCAGTTGGCTGAAAATCTATTTTGAGCGTTTTGTGTTGATGCTCAGCTAGCAGATTAAAATCATCTGCTTTTTGCTTGAGTATCTCTATAACATCAGCCTCTATGGGTTTATCGAGTTGCGCTCCCTCTTGTCTACCAATATTGAGGATATTTGAGACAATAATATTCATCTCATCAATAGTTTTGTTGGTTACCTTAAGTGCTTCTATATACTCCTCAGGGGATCGTTTTTTGATAAGTGTAACTTGGTTTTTGAGTTTTATAACAGCAAGTGGCGTTTTTAGCTCATGTGCAGTTCCGATAAAGAGTTCTTTTTGATACTTAACAAAGTTTTGAATTCTTGAAATAAGATGATTAATAGTACGCCCAAGAGGCTCAAATTCTAAAGGGAGTTCTCTTATCTTTATCGGTTTGATGAGATGCTCATTCATATTGGAGAGTTTTGCATTGAGTGTCTTTACAGGTGCGACTAGCATTTTAGATAAAGTGATAGCATAGATAATAACAAGCAAAAAACCAGCAAGGTTAATAATAAAGATATAGTGGAGTATCTTATCGAGAAGATTTTTTGTCGGAGTAATTTCTTTTGTTATTTTTAAGTAGGTCATATCATCAATGTTATAAGGATAAATAAGTGTAAGATAGGTTTTTTTAGCTTCTGTCTTTTGGTAGATATTAATATCTTGATGTTTTGTTTTTAGTTTTAACAGTTCAAAAGTAAGTGGTAAAAAAGCTTCGTTTAGCTTGTACTCATGAATCTGACTAATTGATTCATTGTTTTTTATATTTATAGCATACTCGATTAGTTCTTTATTTTTTTCTTCATAGATTGAGTTTTCTATATATAAGTATAATAAAGATGAAAAGATAAGAATAAGAGAAATGGAAGAAAAAATAAGTTGGATTAGAAATCTTTTTCTAATACTGCGTTTAGCAAACATAATAAGTACCCTTAACCTTTGTTATGTAATTATAACAAAGATTAGAAAAGAGAAGGTTTAGCTAAGCTCTTTAGGGAAACAAAATCTATAACCACGACGACGAACAGTTTCGATAGTAGTGATTTCTAATGGTTTGTCCATTTTTTGTCTAATCTGGTTAATTGCAACTTCGATTACATTTGGAGTAACAAGCTCTGGCTCTTCCCAGATTGCATCAAGAAGTTGTTCTTTAGAAACAATTTGATCACGGTGACGAGCTAGGTGAGTAAGAACTTCAAAAGGTTTACCTTTAAGCTCTATCTCTTGTTCTTTGTAAATGATTTTTTCCTCTTCAGGGTTGATAGTCAAGTCTTCTATTTCAATAATATTGCTTCCACCAAAACGAAGGCGCGCTTCAAGACGAGCGATTAAAACATCAAAATCGAATGGTTTTCTGATGTAGTCATCAGCACCAGCACGAAGTGCTTCTATCTCACTCTCATTATCATCTCTTGCAGAGAGTACAACTACTACAGTTTTAGGTGTTTTAGTTTTAATATCACCAATGATATCTACTGAATTTCCATCTGGAAGCATCCAGTCCATAAGTACTAAATCGTAGTTACGAATGTCAAGATAATACTCACCATCTTTAAGTGTTTCAACAACATCACTTTGGTAACCAAACTCTTTTAGTCCCTCTGCTAACATCTTGTTTAATGTAACTTCATCTTCTATAATTAGAATGCGCATTTATTGTTTCCTGTATGTAAATATTTTGGCGAATTATAGCATACTTTTAGGTTGCTTTAAAGTTTTTTTCAATTTTCTTTAAAAAAAAATGAAGTTTAGATTAAGAATTGAAATTGTAGAAATTGCTTACACTGACCCTACAATCGGGAAGTATAGCAGGTTTTGTGATTTTTATGTAGAGTGAATTAATAGTTAAAAATTCTTTTTTAAGAGAATCTGAAAGTTGACTTAAAGCATCTTCAAGAAGAAGAAACTTATTTTTTATCATACTCGATTTTACCAAATCAACGACTAAAGCGTAGTTTATAAATGTAGCTTCAAAAGTATACTCTATCTTAATATTAATGATAACATCTTGTTCTGTTAGTCTCTCAAAATCTAAAATTCCAACAATACATTGAAATTTTAAATCTTCGATATAAATAGTCATTAAACGACGCGTTTCTCTTCGCCTTTTACTAAGCGGATAATATTTGGTATATGTTTATAAAAGAGTATAAATACAATCAACACAACTGGTGCATGAGGCATATCTGGATGTAGATAAAAGCTAGATACTAAAAGTGAAAGTACCCCTGTAAGTGAAGAGATAGAAGAGATTTTAAGAGTTTTTGCTAAAACACCCCAAACAACTAATGCTATAAGTGTTTCGTAAGGAAGCATAAACATCATAACACCCATACCTGTAGCAATTCCTTTTCCCCCCTCAAAGTTCAAATAAGGTGAGAAACAGTGACCAACAACAGCTAAAACCCCGATACCCCAAAGTGTTGATTCACTCATACCCATAAAATAAGCTATGGTTAAAACTACTACGCCTTTGAGTGCATCAAGAGCAAGGGTAGCCCCACCGAGTTTTTTCGCTAAAGAGGGGTTAGTCTCTTTAACAACGCGTAAAACATTAGTAGCACCGATACTTTGAGAACCACTTGCTTTGATATCAACTCCTGCGAATTGTTTGGCAAGTAAAAGACCAAAGGGGATACCACCAACCAAGTAAGCGGCTATAAAAAACTGTATATTTGTATTAAATAAAAAATCCATAAATTGCCTTCGTAAAATAATGTCGCTATTTTACTATTTTAATGGTAAAATACCTAATAAAAGGAAAAGCTATGTGGGATATTTTAACTTTCAATCAGTTAAATTGAAAAAGAATAAAAATCTAGGCTTTAAAGAACTATTAGCTATTGCTGTTGGAGGCATGGTAGGTGGTGGCATCTTTACTATCTTGGGTATTTCTGTTGCCATGGTAGGTGCTTTAGCTCCTTTTGCTATTGCTTTTGGCGGTGTTATAGCTTGGTTCGCGGCCTATTCTTATGTTAAGTTAGGTGTTTACTATAAAGATGAGGGAGCAACTTATGCCTTTTTTAAACGAACTTACCCTCAAACGTATATGGCGGCTTCATTTATAGGTTGGTATACCATTTTTGGTTATATCAGCACTTTGGCTTTATATGCTTATACTTTTGCCTCATACATCATTAGTGGATCAGAATTTGTGGATAATGAATTTATTCGTAAGCTTATTGCAGTATCTATAATTGCTCTGTTCGCATTTATTAACTATCGAAGTGTTAAAGGAATGGGAAAACTAGAAGATGTTATGGTTTACTCAAAATTAGCTATTTTATTTGCTATTTCTATCGTTCTTATCTATTTTTCTAAAGTTGATACACATAATTTTATATTAATGATGCAAGATGACTTTCATGCTACACCATTAGTAAGTATATTAATGGTTTCTTCTATAACTTTTGTAGCTTATGAAGGTTTTCAGCTTGTGATAAACGCAGTAAATGAGATGGACGAACCAGATGAAAATATTCCCAAAGCCATTTATTCATCTATAGTTTTAGTTGTGCTTATCTATTTTATTATTGCATTGAGTGCTGTTTTAGCCATTCCAACAGAGGATTTGATTCAAAACAAAGAGTCAGCACTTGCCACAGGTGCTGGTAATATTATGGGTTCCTTCGGACAAAACCTTGTTATACTTGGGGCTATTTTAGCGACAAGCAGTGCCATTAGTGGCACACTTTTTGGTTCTTCACATCAAATGGCACGCATAGCTGATGATGGATATATGCCAAAGATATTATCATTTAGAAAAGATATGATTCCTCAATTTGCTATTATTGCTATGGCTACTATCGCATCGATAATGATAGTGATAGGACATCTGCGTTTAATCCTTGAGTTTGGAAGTATAACCTTTTTGCTTGTTTCACTTTTAATGTCAATTGCGAATTTTAAAATCCGTGATAAAACTAACTCCTCATATGTTATTACTATTATATCTATGTTAGGTTTATCAATGGGTACTATTTTAATATTATATTATGAGTACACAACAAATATTGAACAACTATTTTTTATTATTATTATGTATGTATTGCTGGCTTTTGCTGCATGGATATATGCTCATTTTACAAAAAAAAGTACAAATATTAAAGGTTGAATATGTCAGAACATCATCACCATAATGTAAGTGGCAAAAATTTATTTATAACAATCCTTTTAAACATTGTTATAACACTCTCTCAAATAATAGGTGGAATTTTATCTGGTTCTTTAGCACTACTAAGTGATGCTATGCATAACTTTAGTGATGTTTTAGCTTTAATCATCGCTTATGTTGCCAATCGTTATGCAAAAAAACCAAACTCTATGAGTAAAACTTTTGGTTATAAGCGTGCTGAGATATTAGCCACACTTTTTAATGCTTCTGTCTTGTTTGGGATTGGTATTTTTATTATCATAGAAGCTTTTCATAAGTTATATAACCCCGAAGTGATTGATTCGGGTTGGGTTATAGGACTCGGAATACTAAGTATAGTGCTAAACGCAGCGAGTGTATTACTTATCAAAGATGATTCTCATGCAAATATGAACATGAAAGCAGCATATTTACATCTATTAACAGATGTAATGACCTCTGTTGCTGTCGTTGTTGGTGGTATTTTAATGTACTATTATCAACTTTTTTGGGTTGACCCAATAATTTCGTTGCTAATAGCTGTTTATTTGATGAGAGCTTCTTATGGGTTGATAAAAGAGTCTAGCTCTATTTTGATGCAATTTGCACCAGATGGTATAGAGATGGATGAACTTGTTAATGTTATTACCAAAGAGACAGAGATAGATAATGTACATCACATCCATCTATGGCGCTTAGACGACCATCGTATCCATCTTGAAGCCCACTTGGAGTTTAAAGACAATCTAAGCCTTGAAGTATCAAACAGTGTGATAAATAGACTTGAAAAAAGTTTACATGATATTTTTGGGATAGAACACACAACTTTTCAATCTGAATATAATTCTAAACATAATCAGTCTATTATTGTTTAATTCTCTTTTTTTGTTGTTTTATAGATAAAACTAAAGACTTCTGCAACAGCTTTATAAAGAGCTTCTGGGACTTCTTTATCAATTTCTACTTTTGATAATAGCTCCATAAGGTCTTCATCTTTTTTTATAGGCAAATCATTTAGCTCTGCAATTTTAATGATATTTTTAGCGATTTCACCTTCACCTTTGGCTAAAACTCTCGGTGCATTTTCTTTTTTTGCATCATATCTAAGTGCGGCTGCTTTTTTCATCCTTTTACCTCAAAGCCCATGTTTATATTGTCAGCACCTGTATCATAAGGGGAGGGTGCTTTTTTTTCTTTGATATCAAAAAGTCTCATTTCTCTAGGTGTGATATTGTTATCAATCAAAGCGGAGCGAAGCGAGGAAAGATTCTCTTTAATTTTCTTTTTCAATAAAGAAGAGTTAGAATAAATATGTAAATTCAGTTGATTTTTATCATACATCGTAAGTTTTAGATTTAACTCTCCATACTCCTTGAGTTTAAGGTCGATATCAACATAAAACTTATCATCTGAGTCTTTATGAATGTTGATATGTCCCTCTTTCATCTGATCCCATGCAAAAGGTATGTAGAGTGAAGATGCATTTGAGAGATGTGAAAGAAGTTGGCTATAATCTATTTGAAGTGTAAGTTTATCTATCTGTTTTAAAATTTCTTGTTTATTTGGGTGGTCTAGTTTTGTTACTTCATCACTTGCCAGGTTTAGTATGGCTTTAAAGTCATTGTTTATAATCTCTTTAACATTGTGCTGCGTTTGTAGTTGCGTGGGTGAAGTCATGTATGTTAATTTTTGCAGATGTGATGCTACTTCTTTGGAGTAAATGGGGTCAGCTTTGTTGATAATCTGTTTTAGATTGTCTATATTAGCTTTAATCTCCTGAGGCACTTTTTTTTCTATAAGTGTATCTAAGGTGGGAGTTGTTTTTAAGAGTGTAATAATTTTTACTAAAGAATCAAGTATGCTTTTAGTCTCTACTATTTTACTTTGTGGGAGTTGTACTGTTACTTGTACAAGAGTCTCTTTAAGTTTTGGCAGTTGAAAGTTTTCTTCTTGTAACATTTTTGGCTCTATGAGATGTGCAAGTTTAGCTAAAGTAGTTCTAAAATTTGGTTTGTTGATAACATCCATATTTTTTATATGTTCTGTAAGTTTTGGTAAAATAGTTTCAAGTTTTTTAATAACTTCAAGTATAGCTTTTTTCTCAACTAAACTATCTTTATCAAGCAATGGAGTTTGTGTGAGTGCTTTGTTTGAAGCTTCCCCAAGAGGTTTGGCACTTAAAAGCTCTTTGATATTTTCACTTAAAACAGTAACATTAAATATCTTACTTTTATCGAGAGTTTTACTAAGTGATTCTAGTACAGTTTTAAGTTCTACCTGTGGGTTTTGAACATTTTTAAGTTTTGATTCTAAAAAAACACCACTATTTTCTATTTTTTGTTTTAGTATAGGTTGCGTAATATCCTTGATATCTACTAGAAAGCTTTTCAGTCTGTTTTGAGCAGGAAGCATTTTTTCATCAGCTTTAAGTGTAACTAGCAAATCCTTGATAGTATCACCAATCGGACCTAAATTTTTAAGTGTAGGATTGTTTTTTACAAGATTTAAGAGTGCTTTATCTGAACTAGAATCTGTTGCACTTTGTTTTAGTAAAGTACTAATGATAGAGTTTAAATCTTTGGACTGTGCTATGTTTTGAGAGATATTTTTAAGCTCTAAAGGTGTTGCAGTTTTTATAACCTCTGCAAGTGCCTTGTTTGTGCTTGTTAGCATGATATCAAGTTGTTTATTTGTTACAATATTTATCATTTTTAAAGTATATCACAAATTAGCGAAAATTGACTCTTTTCATAGGTGGTTTATATGTAGGGTCTTCTCCCTCAACACTCCATATCTTTTTAGCAAGTTGACTGACTGTTTGTGTGAAACTATCATCTATATTTTGAAGAGATTCTAGGTTAGGAAAAGTATCTAAAAGGTATCTTTTTTCAAACTCAAAACTTTCATCTGTATCAAGAATTGGGTTATTATTTAGTTTTATCTCATAACTCTGGTTTGATTCTAAATTTGCTAAATACCAAAGACTAAGAAAACTAGGAGAAAATTGATTGAGTATATCTTTTGTATACTCTTCAAAGTTAGAGTATGCACTTTTTTCATAGATAGATATAATAAGAGAGAGTGTCTCTTTTAGGTGGACAAAAGGTACCATGGAAAAAAGCATTCTTCCTGTTGATACACCAAGAGAGTGTTGTGCTCCAACAAAGACTCTAGCCCCACCATCTGTATCCCCAAAGTTGTTTGTTTTAAGCCCAATAAGACCGATGTCGCTATGATGGTGCCGTCCACAACCTTTGGCACAGCCTGAAAAGCCAACTTGGATTTGGTGCTTCTCTACAGCATCTAGTGGGATATAAGAAGTATCATCTTTTATGCTCCAAACTGCATAAGGGCATAAACTACCAGCACATGCGACAACCGTAGAACTCTGTATTAGTGAGTTAAAAGGTGCATTTTTTTCTTTGAGTCCTAAGAAGTAGATATTTTGATCTATTCCCACGCGTATCTCTGTACCGCTTTGCAGACTAAACGCAGCTATCTCTTTTATCTCTTTTGGGGTTAGTCTTGAGAAGTCCGTATGGTAACAAAAAGAGAATGTGCCATCTTTTAGTGTTTCATATTGTTCAAATTTTGCTTTTTCTAAAGACAAAGTACCTTCACTAACAAACTCTCTCTTGTACTGGGTTTGTATATGTTTTTTTAAACCATCCATCCCGATATCTTCTATAAGATATCTTAGTCGTGTTTTAGAACGAGAATATCTTGAACCATGTAGATAAAAAGCTTCAACAAAAGCCTTGAAAAAATCAAAAACTTCTTCTTCAAGTAAAAAAATATCAGCAGATTGTGCAATATCTGTGTTTTTACCACCCAGGTAAACATTAAAACCGTACACAGTATCTTTTTGAGCCAAAGCAAAATAGATATCATTGGCAAAAAATGAGCTTACATTTGTGCTATTTCCAGAGATACCAATAGAGACTCGACGAGGTAACATGCCTACATATCGAGGATTTTTAAGTATAAAATCTCTCATATTTTGAACTATAGGATAAACTTCTAACTTAGAACTTTTACCTCTTCCATCAAAAACATCAGTGACAATATTTCGTATATTGTCACCAAAACTTTGCCATGAACTTAGACCATGAGTATTAAGTTTTTTCCAAATAGCATGAATGTCCTCCGCTTGAATATCATGCAGTTGCACACCAGCTCTTACAGTGAGGATGATGGTCAAGTCATACTCTTGAACGATGTCTGCTAGAAAAGAAAACTGTTCAGCACTTATCCTACCACCTTCTAAACGCAGTCGTAGGGTAAACTCCTCTTCTGTAAATTCAGCATTAAAAATTCCAAAGTCTTGAAGATAAAATCTATCTCCTTCACCTAAACTTTCAAAGTCAATAGAATCAAATTCTGCGAAGTAATCAAAGGGTCGAAGACGAGCTTTATAGCGTTCTCTTTTGTTGAGTTTAGAGTCAAGTTTAGTATCTGTCATTATTAAATTCCAAATAATTTATATTTATTATAAAAATATATTATCTAAATAATAATAAATAAGTTCTTAAACTATGATTTGTGTATAATGCTAAAAAAGTTTAAAGAGAGTAAAAAACATGGATGAAAAAATACAAAAAGTCTTAAGTATATGGCATGAACATTTTGAAGATGAAGATAATCATTATAGCGAGTTTGAACCTTCTGATATAGAGTACTTTGCAGCCTGTATGTTGTATAATCATTTTGCATTTTCTAAAGCTCTTGATAGTATGAAAACGATAGATTTGAGTTATGATTTTTTAAATGTATGTGATGAAAAAGAATATGATGAGGTTAAAGCTATCGTAGAAAGTATAAAGTTTGATACCCAAGAGGAAAGTGTTTCTTTTTTACAGAAGTTTATCACAGACTCAAGAAACAAATACACCGAGCCTGAGCTTTATCTTCTAGACAGAATAAACTATCATGTAAACGCAATGGCAGATAGATATACTAAAGGTGTAAACGCAGCACCAATTGACTTCGAAAATCCACTTTTAAGAAAATAATATGAAAAAGTATCTGATAACTTCGCCAGAATTTTATACAGATAAACCTGAAATTTTTAGACGAAAATTAAATGAACAGATACTAAAACATAAACCTGATTATATACTCTACAGAGATAAAAAAACAACTCACTATAAAGAAATGGCAAAAATTTTTATTGATGTAGCCAAACAACATCAAGAGATTAGAGTATTTTTACACACAGATATAAATCTAGCTTCAAAACTTAATGCCTATGGCGTACATCTTCCATCAACTGCGTTTGAAAAGATAAATCAAGCAAAAGATTTAGGTTTAAAAGTTATCATCAGTACGCATACACATGAGGAAGTGTCAAAAGCAGAGAGTTTAGGTGCCGATTATGTAACATATAGTCCTATCTTTGTAAGCCCTAACAAAGGCAAACCAAAGGGAATAGATGATTTAAAGACGCTACTAAACAAAACGAAGATAAAAGTCTTTGCCCTTGGTGGAATTGTAAAAAAAGAAGAGGTCACTAAAGTAGAAAAAACATCCGCTTATGGATTTGCCTCAATTAGATATTTTCAATAATTTTATTGTTGATATCTTCTACTGCTCTTTTAAAGGTTCTATGCATATTTTCTTCACCAATTAAAGAAACAATATTATGTTTTTTTAACTCTTTAAAAACTAAATCATTTGTCCCTGATGTTAAAACTATGGTTCCATTTTCTTTTAAAAGCTTAATAGTTTCATAAAAATTATGAAGTGCAGTAGCATCTATAAAAGGAACATGTCTCATTCGGATGATTAGAACTTTTGCATTCACCCCAGTTTGTTGAATCATTTGTGCGTATTGTTTAGCTGAAGCAAAAAACAGAGGTCCTCCTATCTCGTATACTGCTATATTCTTTCCTAATTTTTCATAGTTCTCAATATCGTCTTCATCATTACTTTTAATTAAGTCTAATATCTAAATTTGGTATAGAAAAAGTTATGTCATTTGAAATTGTTCCAAAAAAACTCTCTATTGTAGTTACTTGAAGATGAAAAATCTGCACAATGATTGTTAATAAAATAAGTGCTACAAATGAACCGGGTATTTTAGAGTTGATTTTTTTAAAATTTATAGTAATCAAAATAGTTGCGATTGTAATGGCTAGTGCATAGTAGTTAGTGCTATTAAAGGAGTAAAAATATAGTTGCCATTTTTCAAAAAAATCTGCTGGAAGATTTTGGATATCAAGTCCAAAAGCATCTTTTATCTGTGTTGAAAAAATTACAAGAGCAATTCCACTTGTGAACCCAACAATCAATGGGTTAGGAAAATAGTTAAGTAAATTACCAAATTTAAAAATACCAAACAAGATTAAGATAACTCCAGCTAACATTGTTGAAATGAGTAATCCATCTATGCCATATTGCTGAACTATTCCATAAAGTATAATAATAAATGCTCCTGTTGGTCCACCTATTTGAACTCTACTACCACCCAAAATGGATATAATAAAACCTGCAACAATAGCGGTAATAATTCCTTTTTCTGGTGAGACACCTGAAGCAACTGCAAAGGCAATGGCTAATGGTAAAGCGACAATACCAACTATACTTCCTGATATCACATCTTTAAAAATTTGCTCTTTTGATATACCTTTTTTTAGTAATGTAAAAAATTTAGGTTGAAAAATCATTTTATTTTGTGTATCCTTTTTTATAAGTAAATAAAGTTGAAGAAGATCTCAATAGGGGCAACTATGGTGAGTGAAGTTGGAAAATATAAATCTTGATTTTTCGGATTATATCTAAAATTAAATTTATAGAGCTTATTTCGTTTATTGCAAGAGTTTACCAGCAAGAAAGCCACTAGCAAAAGACCATTGCAGATTATAACCTCCACAAGGTCCATCAAGATTCATGACTTCACCGCAAAAATAAAGTCCATTTACTAGCTTACTTTGCATTGTTTTTGGATTTATCTCTTTAAGATTTATACCACCTCTTGTTATCATCGCCATTTTGAAGCCATCATGTCCATTTACAGTAAGTGGTGTCCATGCTAAAAGTTGTATAAGTTTTTCTCTTGATTTTCCAGATTGTTTTCTTAAGTTTGCTTGTAAGTCTACACCTGCTAGTTTACAAATCTCAAGACTCAGTGCATGAGGGAGCAGGGTAGTTGTAAGAGTAACAATATCTGATTGTGGATTTTTAAGTGCTTCATTTTTTAAGTGCTTAGTAATCTGCTCTTCATTCTTACCTTTTGTTAAGTTAAGTAAAAGTGGTACTTCTTTGTATGCTTTTAAAAGTGGAGTTACTTCTCTTGCAAAGTCAAGCACAATAGGTCCTCGTATCCCACTTTTTGTAAAGATAAGATCACCTTTTGCACGCAGTTTTTTATGCTTTTTTAGGTTTACTCTGAGCTCAACTTTAGCGATAGTATCAGCACGACAAGAACTAACCCAATCTTCTTTTGTTTTAAGTGGCATCATTGCTGGACTTAAGTCTGTTACCTTATGACCGAGTTCACTTGCAAGATTATATCCATCACCTTCTGCTCCTAAAACAGGATATCCTAGACCACCAGTTGCCACGATTACATTATCTGTTTGGTAAGTTGTATCTTGTGTTTTTACGCCACTGATATTTTTACCTACTAAAAGAAGTCTATCCACTCTCTGATTGCAGATTGTTTTTACTCCCACTTCATCCATCTCTTTTTGCAGAGCATCTATAATTGTAACAGAAGAGTGTGAAATGGGGAAGATTCTAAAACCATCAGGAGCATGTGTTTGAACTCCTATCTCATCAAAAAACATTACAAGAGCTTTGTTATCAAAGCTTTTAAGTGCATCTTGCATAAAACGCCCATCACGACCAAATTTTTTCATAAAATCTTCGTTATCAAGGGTGTTAGTAAGGTTACAACGACCTCCACCAGTAGCTTTTAGTTTAGAAGCGATTTTACTTAGTTTTTCTAAAAGTAAAACAGATTTACCAGCTCGTGCTGCGACAATAGCCGCAATAATACCAGCAGCACCACTTCCAACTACGATAAGGTCGTATTTATTTTCAATCATAAAGGTATTTTAGTATAATTCGCTTTATGAAGACATATTATGGCGATAGAGAAAAGTGTTATGAGTGTTACCGACCTAAAAGCTCATGCATGTGCGAGTACATAAACGCAGTAGATACAGATACAAAATTTGTTATTTTAATGCATCCAAAAGAGTTTAAAAAGGTCAAAAACAATACTGGATTTTTTACACATCTAAGTCTTAGTAATTCAGAAGTATTTATAGGCATAGATTTTAGCAATCATAAACGCATTAATGAAATTATAAAGACACATGAGAGCTACATCCTTTTTCCATCCGAAGATGCGATTAATCTCACAAATGCCAATCCTAAAAGAAGTGAAAAAAATTTAGCTATTTTTATCATAGATTCTACATGGAGCTGTACAAAAAAAATATTTACACTTAGTCAAAATTTAAACAAACTCAAACACATGAGTTTTACAACTACAAAAACTTCTAAATATGATATAAAAAGACAACCAAATGAAGCTTATCTCTCAACAATAGAATCTACCTTAGTGGTACTCGAGCTTTTAAATAAACAAAAAATAGAAAGTGTAAAAGATGAGGAGTTAAATGGATTTTTAAATCCATTTTTTAAGATGATAGAGTATCAAAAAAAATTGATAAAAAACCCACAAAGTCATGCTGTAAGATTTAAGAGAAGATAAAGAGTATCTCTTAGCTCTCGTTGCATATTTCCCAAAATGCAACGCATATCAATCTACCAAAAGTTCTCAATCTAAATAAGTCCACTTACATCTTCATAATCTCTTTTATAGTCTCAATATTTGGTTCTATGTTTCATTTCCAAGAGCCTTAAATTTTTTTATTTTATCTTCCATAGTTAACATTCAGTAATCCCAATAGTATATTTGTAGAATTATAGCTAAAATTATGCTATTTAGCAATTTAGACAATTAACTTTTATTTAAGCTTTATTTCTATAAACTTCTAAAATCAATTTAGCTTATTAGCTAAATAAAAAAAGGATATTGATGAAAAAGTTTAAGAGTCTCATTTTTATAATTGCACTAAGTTTGTTACCGGCAACTGTTGCACAACTCAGTGCATCAGAGAATGATGAAGAGCTAGTACATAAAGTTGTTTTTGATCTTACCACAGGAGATATGAAAACATTTGAGCAGAGAATTTTAAGTGGGGTTGCTAGATATACCGCTCATTATCAAGGAATGATGCAAGAATTTAGCGCAGTTGTCGTTATTCACGGAGATGCTTACAAGTTTTTTGTAAAAGATCTTGCAAATTCGCCTTATAAAGATCAAACTGCATTAGTTAAAGCAAATAAGGATTTAAAAATACGTATAGCCTCTGCTGGTAATATATATGAGGTAGAGTTTCTTATGTGTGAGGCAAATATGAGAAAAGCAAAATTAACACAAAAAGATATATATCCATTTGTAAAACTTGTTCCAAGCTCAACAATGGGACTTATAGAGAAACAAAATGCAGGCTATGCGTATATTCCTGTGCGATAAAAATAATAATCCAAATCACTATAAAGGTATTCTAAATATGACAACAAAATTAATAAAAATCTTACTGATTGCATCACTGAGTGCAACTACTACACTAATGGCAGCCCTTGCAAACACTGATAAACTTTTAGTAGAGACAAAAAAAGAGGCTGGAGAGATAGCTCCTAATAAAATAAAAGCGATGTTAGACAAGGAAGATTCCGTTGCCGTTTTAGATATAAGAGAGAGTGAATTATGATAACAATAATTTTAAATCATCAACCTTATGATGGAACTGATGTGACATGGAATGCGCTGCGTTTAGCTAAAACACTCCATAAAAGTGGACAGAGTGTCAATATATTTTTAATGAATGATGCTGTTGATCTAGCTCGTGATAAAACACCAAAAGCAGATGGATATGATTATGATTTAGTTGAGATGCTTAAAAAAATGTATGCA
>JASFZD010000111.1:0-14715 GCA_045046645.1 Sulfurimonas sp.
AGGCGTAAGAGACAATCAGTTTGTATATCAAAAGATTGCTGACCCTCGTGTTGATAACAAAGATACACACATGACAGTAAACTTAACGACTAAGTTATTTACTCCAAGAGAAATATGTGATATTACTTCATATATAGTATCTGACAAATAAAAGGAAATTAAATCATGGAAAGAAGAAATTTTTTAAAAAACATGGGTACTGCAATGGCACTAAGTGCTGTTGTACCAGCAGTGAGTTTTGCAAAGGATGCACCTAAAGGTGCAAACAATATGTCTTATAAAACTGCACTAAATGCGATTACAGGAGGAAAGACTGCTACAGAGTCTTCTAGAGTCAAATTGAAAGTGCCAGAAATCGCAGAAAATGGTGCTGTTGTGCCTGTAACTGTAAATGTTGAGTCTCCAATGACTGATAGTGATTATGTGAAATCTATTCATATCTTATCAAGTAAAAATGGAAATGCTCGTACAATAGATGTTAATTTAACACCTGCAAACGGTAAAGCAATGTTCTCAACTCGTATAAAACTTGGTGGAACTCAAGATGTTGTAGCAGTAGTCCAACTGAGTAATGGTGACTTCTTAATCGCTTCTCAAAGTGTGAAAGTAACAATTGGTGGATGTGGTTGATAGCAACCAAACTTCGAATCTAAAAATAATTAAATAAGGAATTACAATGGAAGCTAGAAAATCACTCATCAAAATTAAACCTAAGAAGTTTAAAAATGGTGACATCGTTAAAGTAAGTTTTATGGTTATGCACCCTATGGAAACAGGGACTCGTAAAAATAAAAAGACAAAAAAACTTATCCCTGCTAAGTACATTAACAGTGTCAAGTTTAATTACAATGGTAAAGAAATCACAAATATGACCGTGTGGGAATCTTTATCTGTAAACCCAGTATTTACAATATACATGAAAGTTACAGGAAAAGGTAAATTAACTGTTACTTATACTGATAATACAGGTGAAGTAAATGAAAAAAGTAAAAAGATTAAACCAAAAGGATAGATTATGAAAATAGGAATTAAAATAGCACTGTCTGTTGCACTTCTATCATCACTATCTTTTGCAGGAGAACAGTTTGCAATGAGTGATTCAGACCGTGCGATGTATGCTGAAATGTTAGAGAACAATCCAGCAGATTTAATGGTTGCAAATGGTGAAGAACTCTTGGAAAAATATGTTGGAGGAGATGTAGGATTGGCTACATTTTTTAAAGTTAGTGAAGAGAATTTACCCGCATATATAGCAGGGTTTCCTCGTTACTTACCAGAGTTTAAACAAGTTGTTGGACTTGACCAAGCTTTACAAGGAGCTATGAGTAAAAATGGACATAAACCATTTAAGCTTAAAAGTTCAAATATGTTTGACATGGATGCATATGCAAAATCACTTGCTAATGATGAAAAAATTCAGATAGATGTAAATGCTAACAAACAGATGAAACAAGCCTATGCTTTAGGAAAGAAAACATATATGACAGCTCGTGGTGGTCGTGGTCTTTCATGTAACTCTTGTCACTCACCTGATATAGTCGGAAGTGTTTTAAGAACACAACCTTTACCAGATTTAACATCTAAAGGTGTTGCAGTAGCTGCAACTTGGCCTGCATATAGAATGACAAAGTCATCTTTAAGAACATTACAACGTCGTTTTCAAGGATGTATGAAAAATGCACTTTTAAAAGTTATACCAATTGGTTCACCTGAGATGGTTGCTATTGAAGTGTATCTTACGCAAGAAGCAAAAGGTAGAGATATAGCTATACCTGGGCTTAAAAGATAAGGATACATAATGGATATTTCAAGAAGAGACTTTATGCACATTGCGTCTATCTTTGGCTTAGGTGCAGCGACAAGTGCTTTTGCCAATGGTAAATCAGGATCAGAATTATCACTGAGTGATATATATGATTTTAATGCGAAAGGAAACTTCACACTACTTCATATGTGTGATATACATGCGCATATAAAACCACTTTACTGGAGAGAGCCATCTACTCTTATCTCTGCTCCAAACCTAGTGGGAACGCCAGGGTTTTTATGTGGTGATTCTTTTGCTAAACATTATGGTTTAGAGCCAAGTAGTCTAGATAGTTATTTTGATACATATATTGACTTTGAGGCATTAGCGAAAAAGTTTGGTAAGATGGGTGGTATTGCTCATATAAAAACTTACTTAGACCATGTAAGAAAAGAGAGAGGCAATGAAAATGTTCTTTTCCTTGACTCTGGAGATACTTGGCAAGGTACAGGTGTAGCACTTAAAACTCGCGGAGAAGCGATAGTTAAAGCACAAAATTACTTGGGTGTAGATGTTATGGTTGGACACTGGGAATTTACTTATGGTAAAGAGAGAGTTAAAGAGCTTATTGGAATGCTTGATGCAAAATTTATCTCTCAAAATGTTGTTGGTGATGATCCATTTGCAGATGAGTATGAAGAACTTATCTTTGAACCATATACAATCGAGAAAAGAGGTGGAGCAAAAATAGGAATTATTGGACAGTCTTTCCCATTTACATCAACTGCAAATCCAAAAGAGTTTACAGAAGGTTGGAGCTTTGGTCTTAGACTTGAGACACTTCAAGAGTATGTAAATGAGCTTAAAAATGAACATAAAGTAGATTGTGTTGTTGTTTTATCTCATGATGGATTTAGTGTTGACCAAGAAGTGGCTAGAAAAGTTAAAGGTATTGACTTTATTTTAAGTGGGCATACACATGACCCTTCACCACAGCCTATAACTATTAATGGTACCGTGATTGTAATTGCAGGAAGCCATGGAAAGTTTATAGGGCGTTTAGATGTAAATGCTAAGAATGGAAAAGTTATAGATTATGAGTACAAGCTAGTTCCTATGGCGTCAAATATGATTCCAGCAGATCCAGCAGGTGTAAAGCTTGTAAATGAACTTTATAAACCATTTGACAAAGAATTTGGAGAGGTTTTAGGTAAAACTGAAAACATACTTTACAAACGCGATACATTCTTCTCAACTTTTGATCAGTTGATTAACGATGCTATCATGGATGAAATGAAGTGTGATATATCTTTTACTCCAGGGTACAGATGGGGAACAACTGTTTTAGCAGGCGATAATATCTTGATGGATAATGTCTATGAAATGTGTGGTATCACTTATCCAAATGTTTATACATTTGAACTCAAAGGTGAAAAAATCGCGACACTTTTAGAAGATATAGCGGATAATGTTTTCAATGCAAATCCTCTGTATCAACAAGGTGGAGATATGAGCCGTTTAGGTGGTGTTACTTACTCTATCGCTGTTGCCAATAAGGCTGGAGAACGCATATCTAAACTTACGATTGGCGGTAAACCGATTGATTTAAATAAAACTTATACGGTATCTTCATGGGGTGGAAATCTACAAAAAGTAGGAGAGAATCTTCAAACGAAGAAGATAAGAGCTGTTTATGATGTAACGCGTGACTATATCAAAAGACAAAAAGTAGTAAATGTCAGCAATGCTGGAAATGTTACTTTGCTAGATTACGACTGTGGATGTCCTGTAAAAGGGTCAAGAAGCTGTTAGGTTGATGGTAGCATTGGTCGCTACCATCTTTGCATATGAACATAGTTACATAAACAAACATAGTAATTATAACATATATTTAATATAAATATAAGGAAAAATGATGAAAAAAAGTACAATGATTAAAATAGCTACAGGTGCAGCAGCACTTTTATTAATGAGTACATCTGCACAAGCAGGATATACAATGAAGAAAAAAGTTGGTGGTATTGACACTAAGCTTACATTTTTTGGTTTTGCTCAACTTGAAATGGTTGGTGGAAAAGGAATGCAAATAGCAGAAGCTGGTTCTAAAGCAAACGCTGATACAAATGTGGCATTTAGAGCGCAACGCATCCGTCTTGGTTGGAAATATGTTGCAGGTAAAGTTCGTGGTAAGGTTTTCCTAGACTTTAACCAAGATGCTACTGGCGCAAGTGATCATACAAATGGCGACTCTGTTCCTAAACTAGTAAAAGATGCTTTTATATCTTATGTTCAAGATCCTGCGTTTGTTGTTAAAGCTGGACTTATTAAAATGCCAAATGGTATGGGTTTTACTATGCCTGGATGGAATCTTGACATTGCTGAACGTGGGTTTGATAAAAAGCTTGTTTTAGAAAGAAATATAGGTCTTATGATTTCTGGTCGTGATATGGGTCTTGGAAACAACGGTAAGGTAAATGGTTTTGAGATGGGTCATGAGCGTCCATGGAAAGGTTTTGGTTACGATATTATGATTGCAAATCAGGCAAGTAGAAGTGCAGCAGCTGGTAGTACTCCAATGGGTGGAAATTCTTATGCTGTTCGTGGTATGTTTGATTATACTGAAAAGTTACATATAGAAACTTCATATGGACTATCTGAAAATGCTGATGCAAATGTAACTAAAACACAAAATGGAACTAGTGAAGATTACTCCAATATAAATATTGGTATTGACTCTAACTTAGGTAAATTAAGCTTAAAAGCAGAATATTTTGATGCTAAAAACATAAAAGGAACTAAAGATAGAGATGAGCAAGTATTTACAGCAACTGCTGCTTATTTTGTATTGCCATCATTAGAATTAGTTGCTAAACATATGCAAGCTGATGCTACATGGGCAGATTCAACTAAGGACACTAGTTTAGGAAATACTTATTTAGGTTTTAATTACTTTATATCTTCTCCTTACCAAGATTTTACTCGTAAAGCAAAGCGTACTAGAAATCAACATAAAGTTGTATTTAACTACATTATAGCAAGTGGTGATACGGGTGTAAACGCTGGTAAATGGAATGGACTTGGTGGTTATAGAGAAAATGCATTTATAGCGCAGTACCAATTTAAATTCTAAAAAAATAATAGGAATTATGCTTTGAAGTCACTTCTAATTTTAATAATATTATTTCATTCCCTCCTTGCATTTAACTATTCACTGGAGCCAAAGAGCGTAAGAAGCGCAGTTCAATGTTTCTTTGGACTCCCTGAGGTGATGGACGAGCATAATAACGGCAATATGTCCAACTCATGTTTTGTAAACATGGGACAAAGCTATCTCGTAATAGATAGCGGTCCTACTTATCAATATGCAAAAGATGCATACAAAAAAATCATAAAACAAAAAAAACTTCCTGTTACTTATGTCATAAATACACACCTGCATGATGACCATTGGTTAGGAAATGCTTACTATAAAGATAATGGAGCAAAAATCATAGGTTCAGGAGCCTTTAAATCACTCCCAATACTTAAGCAAACAAGAATGCAAAGAAGAATATCCAAAGAAGCCTATAAAGGGACAAGGCAAATTATGCCATCAATCTTTGTTGAAGATGAAAAAATATTGGATTTTAATGGTAAAAAAGTTTATATAAAAAGTGTCAACCATAAAGCTCATACAAACAGTGACCTTTTAGTTTACATACCGAGTAAAAAAATCGTTTTCGTTGGAGATTTGGTTTTTAATGAGCGTTTACCCTCTTTAAGAGATGGTGATTTAAGTGGTTGGATAGAGATTCTAGAAACGATAAAATCAATGGATGTTGATTATATTGTTGGTGGACATGGGGGCATAGTTAGTAAAAGTGCAATTGATTTGACATATACTTATCTGAGGAAACTAAAAAAAGAGATTCTTGCTTTACAAGATGAAGGTGAAGATATTGGAAGTGTTGTCAATAAGGTGAAAATGTTAGAATATAAAGACATACCTTTTTACAATTCGATACAGAGACAAAATGTAGAAGCGGCTTATAGAACTTTAGAGTGGGAGAGTGAATGAATAAATTAATAATATTACTTTTGATGGTAATTTCTTTGTGGGGAATTGAGTTTCACTCCTATGATAAAGCCCTGAAAATGCAAAAAAAGAGTGGCAAGATTATCATGGTAGATATTATGAGAACAGAGTGTCACTTTTGTCAGAAAATGAATAAAAATGTTTTGCAAGAAAAAGAGATGTCAAAATATTTAGAGAAAAAATTTATTGTTGTAAAAATAAACTTGGATCACGATAAGCTTCCTTCTGGCATGCATATTGATTTTACTCCAACATTTTATTTTTTAGATACAAAGCAAAAAATCATAAAAAGAGTTCCAGGTTCATGGAACTTGGCAGATTTTAAATGGATAGTAGAGAGGATAAAATGAAAAAGTTTATACTAATTTTGCTGAGTGTTTGCATCTTGGCAGTTGCTGATACAGAGTTTGCTGAGCCAAAACCGACTATACTTGATCAAAGACGGATTGTGTTTTCTATCAATAGTGCTGATGATGAAAAGATAAACCATGTTTTAAGTAGTGCCAATAATGTTCTAAAATTTTATGGTCCAGAAATGGTTGAGATGCGTATTGTCTCTTACTATCATGGTATCAAAACTGTTTTAAAAGCAAATCCGGAAATAGCTAAAAGAGTAAAAGCACTTATGATGTTAGATGTTGAGTTTATTGCTTGTGGAAACAGTATGAGAACAAAAGGCATAAAAGAAGAGGAACTCATAGAGGGCACAGAGATTGTTACGGCGGGAATCGTTGAGATGACTGAAAGAGTTAAAGAGGGATGGATATATATAGTTCCATAAAAATATCACTGATACTACACACTATAATTAAGGAAATGAAAAATGAGTTTAAAGAAAATTAGTAGAGCATTAGCTTTTATACTTGTAATGTTTAGTTATGTTCAAGCAAATAGTAACATTATTGTTTATAAAATTGCTAATAAAGAGCATAAGATTAGCGCACAAACAGTTGCCAATGGTTTAGAGATGCATGACTATGTTGTTGCCAAAAATCAAGATATGAATGGACCATATATAAAGCAGTTTAAAAATAGTTCATTTTATAGCTACAACTTAATGTCTGTATATAAACCAGATTTTGCAAAAAAAATGGTTGAAGAAAATGCTAAAACTGGAATCTTTGTTCCATTTTCAGTTGCTGTTTATCAAAAAAAGAAAGATGATAACATCTATATTGCACTCCTAAGTGCATCTGCTCAAAAAAGAGTTGTGCGTGTAAAAGATAAATCGTTTGATGATTTAGAAGAAACAAACAAAAAAACAATACAGAAGATATTTCCATCTGCAAAATTGATTGACTTAGGATATAAATCAACTCTAACAGATAAAGAATTTTTTACAAAATATAGTATAGAATCTGAAGATGAAGATGCAAATGATGAATATGATGACATGATGATGGTTATGCAGGGAAGTATGAAAATGGGTGGATTTGTAGTTGCAAACTATATTGACTACAATGCTAAGTTAAAAGAAGCAGGGAATAATGACTATACATTTTATCATTCATTCTCACTTTGTAAACTAAAGATAATTTATGAGCTATCTAAAAAAACCCCTGAAGCTGGTGCATTTGCTCCATGTACTATGGTAATTTATCATAAAAAAGGAAGCAATAAAACAGAGATAGTTTCTCTAAATATCAATAGCTTAATCTCAATGCTTGCTTTAAAAGATAAAGACCTCTTAACTATGTTGGACAGTACACAAGCTGATATGGTTGGAATTATTGGAGATGCTGTAGAATAGTTTATCAAATTGATGTATAATTTACCAAATCAATAAATAAGAGAAAAATATGAAAAACAGTATCAAAAAAATTATCAGCACCATCTTGTTAGCGTCAGTTTTTTCAGGGTGTTCTAACTTAGATGTAGGGTTTGAAGAGAGCAGTGTCTTCCATTCTGATGTAAAAAAAGAAAACTTTAAAAATGCTATAGTGAATATCTACTTAGATAAGAACACTGACAATAAAGACAAATTCAGACTTGTTATAAATGGCGAAGATACAGAAATGAATTTGTATCATAATGTCATTACAAGATTTGGCATTGATAAAAAAGATACTACAATAGCTTTATTGAAAAATGATGTTCGTATTAGCAGTATTGACCTGATATTAGAGAATAAGAAAAATTATTATTTGTCTATTACCCAAAACAAAGATACAAAACTTGCTACTATGCAAAAAATAGATAAAAGTAAAATAGATCCAAAGACGAAAGCTACAGCACTTTTTACCAGTGAAAAGATTGGCAAAGAAGAAGAGATTAAAGTTGTAAAAGTAAACAAAGAGATAAAAAAACAAGAAAAAATTGACTATGCTCAAAAACAAAAAGTAGGCATTGAGACACAAAGTGAATACACCCATACACAAGATACTTCTAAACATGAGATAAAGCCAAGCGATACAAAAAAAGAAATATCTAAGCATACTCCAAAACAAAGTGATAAAGAAGCAGCATCTAATAAAACTATAAAACAGAGTTATGAAGAAGGAGAAGCTGTATTTTATTATGATCCAAATGATGGAGAATAAGCTAAAATCACTTAAAAAAAGATATACTACACATCAAAGAAATTATATGGGGAGTGACAATGAAAAAAATATCTAGAAGAGGGTTTTTAAAAAGTGCTTTGGCTATGTCAGCGATGCCACTTATTGCAAATGAAAAAAAAACTAAAGATACCAATAGCTTAAAATTTATCCACATAACAGACTCACATATGGACATAGCAGATGAAAACAGTATTGAAGCTATGAAGTTAATGGTTGAGTTTGTAAACACAGAGTATAAAGATTTGGATTTTGTATGTTTTGGTGGGGATAACTTTAACAACAATGTACCTGGAAAGAAAGATGCTTTGCTCTTTAAAGAGATTATAGATGAGCTTCATTGCCCCTCTCTCCTTGTAAGAGGAAACAAAGAGGCTTACCCTACTCCAAATGACTCTATCCACCTCAAAGAGTTTCAGGAGCTTTTTGTAAACAATAGAGGTTTGAGTGTCTCTGGAAAAGATTGGGCATATGAAAAAAATGGCTATGTACTTTTGGGGCTAGATAGCTGCGTGGAAGGAGCAAATAATGGACGCTATACAGATGAGACAATAGCTTTTGCTAAAAAATTCCTAGATAAAGGAAAACCTACAATGACCTTAGATCATCATCCTTACCTAAACTACTGGGGTGAAACTAAAGAGTCATTAATACATAACTATGTTTTAAACAATACAGATGAAGTTCAAAAGCAACTCTTTAGTTATGATAATCTAATCTTAACTCTCTCTGGACATAAACATGTTGACTCAGTAAAAGAGATAAACAAGACTAAAGTAATCGCAACAAGAGGCTTTATAAGACCACTTGATTTAGATATGTACCCTATGAGATATGTAGAACTAAATTGCAATAAAATTAGTGAAAAATTAATTTATACTTCTTAGATTTTAGCACTGTATTAATGGTTAAAGTATAATGGAATTTGGATTTTTACTAAAGAAGTTTGTGACATTTTTTGTTGAGCCTTTTGGTGTAGTTTTTACACTTTTAGCTTTGGGACTTATATTTTTATATATGAAAAAAAAACAGTCAAAATTGTTTCTCTCTCTTGGTCTGGTTTTTCTCTTTTTGTTTTCATATCCACCTTTTTCAAACTTTTTGGTTCAAAATTTGGAAAATCAATATCCAAAGTATAATTGTAAACATGATGTAAAATATATACATGTTCTTGGAAGTGGACATAATACTGATGAAACGCAGCCTATATCTTCACACCTAAGCGGTGCTGGAACAAAAAGAGTTTTGGAAGGTATAATCATCCACAATCAAATTCCAAACTCTAGAATCATCTTTACAGGTTACGCAGGAGATACAGATACAACTAATGCCAAAATGAATGCACAATTAGCAACTGCTCTTGGGGTAACGCAAAAAGAGATGATTATAAATGGTATGCCAAGCGATACAGAAGAAGAAGCAAAATTTACGAAAACTTTAGTTGCAGATGAGCCATTTATTCTCGTCACTTCCGCAACGCATATGCCACGAGCCATGATGATTTTTAAATCACTTGGATTAAACCCCATAGCAGCACCCACAAGTTTTTATAAGAGTGAGTTTAAAGGCTATTTAAGAGCACCAAAACCACGATACTTTTACATATCAACAATCGCTATGCATGAGTATATTGGGATGCTTTGGGTGAAGATTAGATGACAAGAGAAATTTTTAGTTTATAATTTTGTTGTACATTCTCACTAATTTTGAGTCTGTTGACATTTTTAGTAGCTTCACTAAGGCTTCTAAAATAGGGTAAAGTGGAGTTGTTTGTAGATAAATATTTGTCCCTGGTTTTAGATGGTGCGTTAGTTCAAAAAATAAAATTATAGCATCATTGATGTCCTTGGACTCTATATTTATCTTATAACCATCTCTGTATTTAAAAGTGAAAGCAAAAGTTTTATCATCTATCGCTTTATATGTTACTCTTTTGTTTAAAAGAATGGTTTTTATATACTCATTTTTATTGTGTAAGTTTAAATTTTTGATGATTCTTGTAGTATTTAGTTGTTGCTTTGGTAGTGTAACACTACCTGTAGAAAATTTATAGGTTGTTACATCAAAGTAGGAAGTGAAACCAGCTTCTACATAAAAGTTTTGTGTCTCTTGAAAACTATCAAGTGCTATTTGGCGTCCATTTAAATGCCTCAGTGCAAAGTTAAAAAGACTTTTACCATATCCATATCTACGAAATTTTTTAACAATTAAAAAATGACTAATAAATCCAACTTCTTCTGAGTGTTTAAGAGCAATGATAAATCCTAAAAGTTCATTCTTAAGATAGGCGATGAAAAAGTCATTTGGGTATACTTTTTGCAAAGAGATTGTTAGTATTATTTCATTATGCCACCCCATATTTTTTGAGTGTAAAAATAGTAAATCTAACTCTTCAATTTTTAATGTTCTTATTTGCATAAAATATTGTAACCTAAATTTTATTTTTTAGTGCTATCTCCACATTTTCCAGCACCACACTTCATGGCTGGTTTTTTCTTGGAAATACCACACTTCAATGATAATTTTTTAGTATTTGAATCTCGTACACAATTATATACTTCTTTAGTGTTATTCGCTTTGATGACACAATCTTTTCGAGGGTCATTTTCTCTCATCTGTTTGAGTATATTTTTTTTCTTTTTAGCAAGTGCAGAGTTATTATCAAACATATTGGCACCACACTTTCCCGCACCACATTTGGACATTTTTGCTGATGATTTTGTTGCTGTTTGTTCTTCGCTACAGCCACTTATCATTAGTAAAAACAGACTAATCATTATGAAAAATTTAAGCATTTTTAGGCTCCTTTAGGTTGGCAATATATATCTCAAACAAGATAGGAATGATGACAAGACTTAAAACGGCAGAACTAACAATCCCTCCAAGCATTGGTGCGGCGATGCGTTGCATCACTTCACTTCCTACTCCATGTGTGTACATGATAGGAGTTAGACTAGCTAAGATGGCAAAAACAGTCATTAGTTTTGGTCTTACTCTTTGAACTGCTCCCTCATAGATAGCTGCGTTTAGATGTGTTGCATTAAAAGACTCTTTATATTTCTCTTTCGCTTCATCCACACTCTCTTGGAGATAAACTATCATAACGATAGCAGTCTCAGCTGCAACTCCAAGCAGAGCTAAAAATCCAACGATAACAGCGATACTCATAGAAAAGTTAAGCATATGGATGTAGATAAGCCCACCTAAAAGAGCGAAAGGTAAAGTAAAAAACACAATAACAGTCGGTACAATTTTGCCCAAAGCTAGATAGATAAGTAAAAATATGACAAATAAAACAGCAGGGATAATCCAAACTATTTTTGCCATGGCTGACTCTAAGTATTCTGATTGTCCTGCCCACTCTACATGATAACCTGCATCAAATTTTATCTCGTCTATGATTTTTTTGGCACTCTCTTTGTAAGAAGTAGCACTTATACCCTCGTTTGGTGTAATATAGATAAAAGTAACAGGTGTAGCCATCTCACTTTTGATAACTGAAGCACTTTGTTCGTAAGAGAGAGTTGCAAAGGTGCTAAGTGGTACAAAACCAAACTCTGTTTTAATTTGAATATTTTTAACATCTTCTATGCTTCTTCTATTGTCATCTTCTAAACGCAGGCTTATAGGATAGCGTTCAAGTCCCTTGTACATAGTGGATATTTTCATACCACCGATGGCTAAAGAGGTGTATTGGAGAAGTTCATTTTTGCTTATTTTATATCGTTGAAGTTTTTCCTCATGGATATTTATGTTCAAATAATACCCAGCACTAGCTTTATCAGCAAAAATAGAGAGTGTTTTGTCAAATTTACGTAATTTTTCTTCTATAATCTTAGCAAATTTTTGAAGTCCCTCTGGTGTTTTTCCATAAAGTTTGATACCTAGAGGAGTGCGAATTCCACTTAAAAGCATATCGATACGACCACGAATAGGATAAGTCCATGAGTTAATTAGCCCTGGAATTTGCAAGGCATCTTCCATCTCTTGGCGAAGAGAATCATAAGTAACACCCTTTCTCCACTCTGATTTTGGTTTAAGGGTTATGATTGTTTCTAACATGCTAAGTGGAGCAGGGTCAGTAGCAGAACTAGCTCTGCCTCCTTTACCAAAAACATTTTGAACCTCAGGAAAAGATTTTATAATCATATCGGTTTTTTGAGTAATCGCTTTTGTTTGGTCGATAGATATTCCATAGGGTGTAACAGGCATATACATAAATGTTTGCTCATTAAGAGGGGGCATAAACTCCCATTTGAGATTTTTATAAAGTGGATACATGTAGCCCAAAGAGAGAATAACAACAAAAATAACAAGATATTTTACTTTTAAGCCATAGACGATGATAGGATGATAAAGCCAGATAAAAAAACGGTTGAGAGGGTTTTTTTGTTCAGATAAAATCTTTCCCTTTACAAAGAAAATCATCAAAACTGGAACCAAAGTGATACTAAGGATTGCTCCAGCAGTCATGGCAAAGGTTTTTGTGTAAGCGAGTGGAGAAAAGAGTAAACCCTCTTGCCCATTGAGTGCGAAGATTGGTAAAAATGAGACCACTATAAGTGTTAGTGCAAAGAAGATAGGACGACCAACAAGTTGTGATGATTTTAAAATGACTTTTATTCTCTCTTGATTTGTTGGGAGTCGTTTCTCTTGCTCTTGAAATTTGTATAGCATTTTATGGGAGTTTTCTATCATAACTATGGACGCGTCAACCATAGCACCGATGGCGATAGCGATACCCCCAAGACTCATGATATTTGAACCAATGCCAAAGAGTTTCATAAGTAAAAAAGTAAATCCAACTGTAAGAGGTAAGACAATTATTACAATCAAAGAGGAGCGAAAGTGCATCAAAAAAAGACCAATAATTACAACAACAATAAGACTCTCTTCAATAAGGGTACTTTTGAGTGTTTCCACGGATTTGTCTATGAGTTGTGAACGGTCATAAACTGTCGTGACATCAACCCCATCAACTTTGAGTGACTTCATTTTTTCATCGATGCGTTTAATGGCAGAGTAGACATCTTCACCATAACGAACCATCACAATACCACCCACTACTTCACCCTCTCCGTTGAGGTCTGCCATACCACGACGAGGTGCTGGAGTAAGTTCAACACGAGCAATGTCACCCAAGGTAATAGGCACACCTGCGTTTGAAGTAACTACAAGTTTTTCAATATCTTTTATATTTTTAACATAACCTTTTGCCTGCACCATCCATTCAAAACCATTTTCTATAATGATACGACCACCTGTATCATTGTTGTTTGCTTTTAAAACTTCGGCAATGTCTTTAATGTTGAGATTGTATTTTATAAGATTGTCATTGTTGAGAGTTACTTGATATGTTGGCACAAAACCACCAATGCTAGCTACTTCACTCACTCCATCTACGCTCATAAGTGCGTATTTATAGTAATAATCTTGCAGCGATCTTAGTTGTGCTAGATTTTTTGTTTTTGAGTGCAGGGCATACTCATAAACCCAGCCTACACCACTTGCATCAGGTCCTAGTGTCACATTCATGGAGTTTGGAAGTTGTGAAGCGATGGATGCTAGTTGTTCGAGTACACGACTTCTAGCCCAGTAAAGGTCTGTGCCCTCTTTAAAAATAATATAAATCAGACCATTTTCATAAGTAGAATATCCACGAACAGTGTCTATGCCAGCAATAGCCAAAAACTGTGAAACAAGCGGATATGTTCCTTGATTTTCAACAATCTCAGGAGATTGCCCAGCCCAATTTATTTGAACAATAACTTGAGGAGGAGACAAGTCAGGTAAAGCATCAAGAGGAGTATTTCTCATGCTCCAGATAGAACCAACAACAATAAAAAGGCTTAGTATAAGTACTAAAGTTTTGTTTTTTATACTAAATGCTATGAGTTTTTCAATCATAATTTATCCATTGTTTTAATCTTAAAAAATTATAGCTATTTTGTGTGGTGGGTTTGTGAGATTATGAGTATACACGATTTTTATCTGTAGTTCTGTTCTGTTATTTAAAAATTAAAGTTAAGTAAAGATTGTTATTGTTATAATTATTATATATAATAAAAGGTTGCAAAAATGAAAAAAATTCTTCTTAGTGTGTTATTTATAAGTGTTAGTTTAATGGCAGCGGACAGTGTAACAGGTGCAGAGAGATATATGAAAAAATGTTCATTATGCCATGGTGCAAATGCTACAAAAATACCAGTTGAAGGTATGAAACCAATTGCAGGAATGAAGGTTACTAGATTGGTTAAAATACTTAGATATTATCAAGCAGGTGCTCCTATTGGCGAGTGGGAAAGTAATATTGTTAAAGCAGGGCATGGATTTAG
>JASFZD010000112.1:0-10188 GCA_045046645.1 Sulfurimonas sp.
AGTATAGCATATCCGAGTGAGAAAGGGGGCTATAACATGGGAAGTGATGAGAATATCCAAAGTTTAAGTATAGCATATCCGAGTGAGAAAGGGGGCTATAACTGTATCTTTTCAGCTCTTTCTTTTCACATTAGTATAGCATATCCGAGTGAGAAAGGGGGCTATAACTCTGGCTTCTCTCTGTCTTTCTAAGACTTCAGTATAGCATATCCGAGTGAGAAAGAATTGTTAGAGTTGGTACACATACGGGTGATATATATTGTACTCGATCGTTATCATCCATTCTAATTGACTTTATGGTGTAATTACATTATAATTACTTAAAGGAGTTAATTATGACTATGCTCACAAAAATCGGAAATTCACAAGGTATTAGAATCCCAAAGCCTTTGATTCAACAAGCACATCTTGAAAACGTTAGTTTAGAGTTAGAGGTCTTAGAAGATGGCCTGTTAATCAAACCTATGAAGAATACACAAAGAGATACTTGGAAGAAAAATATTGAGAAAATTACCTCTAATCATATGGGTATTGAAGATGAAGGGCTATTAGAAGATTTACTTAATGACAATGATTTAGAAGAATATGAATGGTAGTAGATATCAAAAGATATGAGATTTACCTTGTTAAGTTAAATCCAACAATTGGTTCTGAAATTCAAAAAACCAGACCATGCATAGTGATTTCACCAAATGAAATGAATGTTTTAAAAACAGTCATTGTCGCTCCCATGACATCTAGGGGTTTTGGCTTTATATTTAGACCAAAAATAAAGTTTGAAAAGAAAGATGGTTTAGTGTTGTTAGATCAAATTAGAACAGTTGATAAAACAAGACTTGTAAAAAAACTTGGCGATGTAGATAAAATAACATCAAAAGAAATTTCAAAAATGCTAGTTAATATGTTTGAACTGTAATTGACAAGAAATTGGATAGTTGTATAAGTCTAAAAAGTGCTTAAAAGTAGTGCTTATTAGATATATTGAGATAAAATACAAACATGAAAAATAAATATAAAATTTTAGTAACAAATGATGATGGGTATGAAGCAAAAGGTTTACTTTCTTTAGTGTCAGCTTTAAAAGAGTTGGATGATGTTGAGGTGATTGTTGTAGCCCCTGCAAATGAAAAATCTGCTTGTGGACACTCTCTTACTTTAGTTCGACCATTGCGTTTCGTGAGCGTTGATGATGATTTTTATAAGCTTGATGATGGTACTCCTAGTGACTGCGTTTATCTCTCTTTAAGTGCAATTTATGAAGATACGAAACCTGATTTACTTGTGAGTGGCATCAATCGTGGCTCAAATATGGGTGAAGATATCACTTACTCTGGAACTGCTGCTGGAGCGATGGAAGGAGTTTTGCATGACATTCCTTCTATCGCTATAAGCCAAGTGATGGATTTTACAAATCCTGCTGGTGATTTTTCTTTGGCACAAAAAACTGTAAAGAACTTAGTGGCAAAGATAAGAGAGGGTGCTTTTCCTCTTCCTCCGCGTGAATTTTTAAATGTAAATATTCCTCCAGAAGTTAAAGAAGCAGAGATGAAAGTAACTTACGCAGGTTTTAGACACTATGCAAATGATTCACATCTTCATCGTAATCCACGAGGTGAAGAGTACTATTGGCTAGGTTTACATCCACTTAATTTTACAAAGCGAGATGTAGATGGTGTTAGTGACTATGAAGCCATAGAAGCTGGATATATTTCTATCACACCGATTATGCTTGACTTGAGTGCTTATAAAAGTATGCAAAAGCTAGAAGAGTGGATAGATTAGAGTGGAAAAATATGATCGTATAAAGCTTCTTTTAAAAGATGATTTTGTCAAACTTCAAGATGCAAAAATCATACTTTTAGGAGTAGGGGGAGTAGGGAGTTTTTGTCTTGATTGTTTATATAGAAGTGGTGTAAAAAATATAACTATTGTGGATTATGATACCTATGATGAGAGTAATCAAAACCGCCAAATGTGGTCAGAACTTCACGAAAATGAGCTAAAAGTTCAAGCATTAAAATCACACTATCCAGAAATACAAATCATCAACAAACGCATAGATGAAGAGTGGGTTTGGGAATTTGACTTTGATGAGTATGATTTGGTTTTAGATGCCATAGATGACACCAAAGCAAAACTAGCAATCGCACAAAAATGTTACAAAAAACTCATCTCCTCTTTTGGAAGTGCAAAAAGACTTGACCCTACAAAAGTAGAAGTGGCTGATATCTGGAAAACCTATGGCGATAAGTTTGGTTCTAAGATACGCTATGAACTTAGAAAACGCGGATTTAAGAAAAAGTACACGGCTATATTTTCTAGCGAAGAAGCCTTGGTAAAAGAGAAAGGCAGTTTTATGGGTGTAACGGCGACTTTTGGTTTAACAATGTGTTCACAAGCAATAAAAAAGATAAAAGAGCAAAAAATTGTTTAATTTTATGGATACAGATTGGTTTAATATCACACTAGAAATAGTGTTTTTAATTCTTATATCTTATGATATAAAAAAATATGTGCAGACAAAAAAAAGAGAATATATTGTAAATATTGTGCTTACTATAGGCTTTGCTATCTGGACTCTTTATCCTTACTATAACTCTTATGTAGGTTGGGATGAACAGCAAAAAGAGAAGATGCTCAGCACATGTAATGATACAAACGATACAAAATTATGCACCTGTTTAGATGAGGCTATTTTTAAAGGTTTTGTGTATGAGGAGTATAAAAAACTTGATGTAAATGGAAGCGAATACAGAGATTTCTTAAAAGATGCGAAAGATGACTGTTTAGATGACTCTTGGTTTTGATTTAGAATAATTTTTGTATAATAGTTTAAGTGTGACTAAATAAGGGGAGATGATGATTGATCCTATTTTACTTCGTATTGCTAAAACAGCTATCCTAAGTAGGTTTGATAGTGCGTATGTTATAGATAAAGAAAAACTACTTCTAAAAAAACCTTTTTTAAAAGAGAAGGGTGCTGTGTTTGTTACTCTTAATTATGTAGGAAAATTACGAGGTTGCATAGGCTCTATTCTTCCTCATCAAATACTTATAGAAGATGTCATACAAAATGCTCAGTCTGCTGCATTTTCAGACCCACGATTTCAAGCTCTAAATGCAGATGAGTTTGATGATTTAACTTTAGAAGTATCACTCTTAACTCCTCCAACACTTTTAGAGTATAGTGATTATGAAGATTTAAAATCTAAGATAAGACCATATAAAGATGGTTTAATTTTGAAATATGGAGATTATAGCGGAACTTTTTTACCTCAAGTTTGGGAGCAACTTCCAGAACCAGAGCAGTTTTTAGAACATCTTTCATATAAAGCAAACGCAAATCCGACAATTTACAAAAAACATCCAGATATTTTTGTTTATCAAGTAGAAGCAATCAAAGAAGATTTCAATGCAATATTACCGATATAAAGATGACAAATCAATTACCTGTGTATTATGTAAACATTACTGCGTTTTAAAGGCTAATGGACATGGCATTTGTGGCATAAACTTTAATGAAAATTCAGAGCTAATCAATAAAACATATAATCATCCCTCAGCTATCCATATGGACCCCATAGAAAAAAAACCACTTTATCATTTTATGCCAAATACGCAATCACTCTCTATAGGAACTGTTGGATGTAATTTTCGATGTCCTTTTTGTCAAAATTATTCTATCTCACAAACATCTTTGGTTGATGAAAAAAATACTTATACACCAGAAGATATTGTCTCTTTAGCTATTGATAATGGTGCAAAAAGTATCAGTTATACTTACAATGAACCTACGATTTGGTATCCCTATGCTAAAGATATTGGCATGATTGCTAAAGAAAATGGTTTGAAAAATGTTTTTGTTTCAAGTGGATATGAATCTAAAGAAGTTTTTGAGGATATGCAGTCATGGTTAGATGCTATAAATATAGACCTTAAAAGTTTTTCTCATGACTACTATAAAAAAGTACTTAAAGTCAATCTTGATGGTGTTTTAGAATCTCTTAAAGCTTTTGCAAAGAGTGATATTTGGTTAGAGATAACAACGCTGATTATCCCAGAGGTAAATGATAGCGAAGAAGAACTTCATAAAATGGCTGCGTTTATATCAAGTGAATTAGGTGTAGATATTCCTTGGCATTTAAGTGCTTTTCATCCTGATTATAAGATGTTAGATACACCAAGTACACCGATGAGTACACTTTTAAAAGCAAAAGAGATAGCAAAAAGCTATGGTATAAAATATATTTATATCGGTAATATTGTTAATGATAACTCAACTTACTGTGATAAGTGTGGAGAGTTGTTGATAAAGAGAAATGGATTTGGAGCGGAAGTTATGAACTTTCAAAATGGCAAATGTCTAGTCTGTGGCAATGAGATTAAAGGAGTTTGGTTGTGAGAGAGATGAGTGTAGCAGGGAGCTTTTATCCAGATGATAAACATGAGATACTAAAATATATAAATTATTTTAATGAGATTTATGCAAAAGAATCAGTTTTGCCAGATATCAATACAAAAGTAGTTATAGTCCCTCATGCAGGATATGTCTACTCAGGATATACAGCTAACATCGCGTATAGACTTTTACAAAAAAGTGGAGTAAAGAAGTATCTTGTTATAGGTCCATCACATAGAGTTGGTTTTGATGGTATCAGTATGAGCGATGAAAATAAGTATGCAACACCTTTTGGAGAGATTCAAAATGCACAAGAGATGAGAAAGGAGTTAGCTGAGAACTTTTCTTTACGAAGATTAATCCCACATGAAGAGCACTCAACAGAAGTACAATTTCCATTTTTAAAGCACTATATTCCAGATGTTGAGATAATTGAACTTATCTATGGAAGAGTAAGCGCAGATGAAATAGCACAAATAATAGATTTTGTGCTAGAAAGAGAGGAATGGGGTGTTGTTGTTAGCAGTGATTTAAGTCATTTTCATAATTTAGAAACTGCAAACTCTTTGGATATACTTTGTGCGAAAGCGATAATAAACCTTGATTTAAAAGAACTAAACAGTGGCTGTGAAGCGTGCGGAATATTAGGAATAGAAGCATTGATAAAGAGTGCGATAAAATTTAACATGCATTCAATGATATTAGATTATAAAACGAGTGCTGATGCGACAAAAGACGACAAAAGAGTTGTTGGTTATCTGAGTGCTTGTTTTACTAAAGCATAATCTTATAGCTAGTACATCTTCCTGTCACAAATACAACACTGTTATTAACATTATCTTAACAGTATAATAATATCATTCTAAATAACAAAGACTAAAGGGAGAGATTATGCAGGTTATAGATCAATTAATTTTAGATGAGAATAATATTGCGTTTTATCCAATGATGGGTAATAGTTATCAGTTAAACAATATATCAAAAGAGATAATAACACTACTAAAGCATCATAAGAGTAAAGATGAAATCATAAAAGAGTTGTCTCTAGCATATGATGTGTCTGAAAATGAGCTATTTATTGATGTGAGTGATTTTATCTCAAAACTTAAAGTATATGGTTTAGTGTAATGAAAATAGCTATTAGTGGATTGAATAATACCGATAATCCTGCTCCTGGGATTCCAGTCGTTAAAAGTTTGGCAGATGAACATGAAGTTATCGGTTTTAGTTATGACCCTAATGAACCAGGCAATTATATGGGGCTTGTGAAAAAAATATATCTTATGCCTTATCCATCACTTGGTTTTGAAGAACTTAAATCTAGATTGCACTATATTCAAGAGCAAGAGGGTATTGATGCGATTATCCCTAATCTTGATGCAGAGCTGCCTTTATATATCAAATATCAAAAAGAGATAGAAGGTATGGGTATAAAATTATGTTTACCATCCTCTGAAAATTTTGAACTTAGAAATAAAAACAAGTTGGATAAACTCTCATGTGACTTGGATATACAGTATCCAAAAACTTATGAGATATCTACAATAAAAGAGTTAGAAACAATAGTAAATGAAAAAAAAGCCATCTTTCCTTTAATGGTAAAAGGAAACTACTATAAAGCCTACATGGTACACAACTTGGAAAATGCAGTAGAGCGTTTTTATGAAATTTCTAGAGAGTGGGGCTTTCCTATCTTGATTCAAGAAGTTGTAGAGGGTGAAGAACTTAATCTTGTTGGAGTTGGAGATGGGAAAGGGGAACTCATAGGCGCTGTGGCGATTAAAAAACTTACCACTACACAAATTGGTAAGATTTGGACAGGGGTAACTATAGCCAACGAAAAACTTATGAAAATTGCAATAAATTTTGTAAAGCAAACTTCTTGGAGAGGACCTTTTGAATTAGAGTGTATGGTAAATGCAAATAATATATTTCTTATCGAGATAAATCCACGATTCCCAGCATGGGTCTATTTTGCTACAGAAATAGGTGTGAATTTGCCTAAGATGCTTGCAGATATTATGCAAGGTAAAGATGTTAAACCGCAGTTAGAGTATCCACAAAATAAAATGTATGTGCGATATACAGGTGAATTGGTAACTGATTTTACTGATTTTATGAAATTGCTTTCAAAAAAGGAGTTATAGATGAGTAAAAAAGTATACCAAAAACCCACAATTAATAAAATAGATTTTGCAATGGCTTCAAAGTATGGAAGTCCAATGAAGAGCCAAAAAATCAGAACAGAGATAGATGGTGTTAAAATAGATGAATTAGTCGAAAATTATGGTTCTCCTATATTTGTATTTTCTCAAAAACAGATAGAAGAAAAATACAATACTTTATACTCTGCGTTTAGTTCAAAGTATCCAGATGTTACTTTTGGATGGAGTTATAAGACAAACTATCTTAATGAAATTTGTAAAATATATCATAATCTTGGATCAATCGCTGAGGTTGTAAGTGAATTTGAATACCAAAAAGCAAGAGCTCTGGGTGTAGAGGGGAAGGATATTATTTTTAATGGTCCCTATAAGCCAAAAGATGACTTGAAAATTGCAGTACAAGAAGGTGCAAAAATTCATGTAGATAATCTTTTTGAACTCAGTGATCTTGAAGATATAGCAGATGAACTAGATATAAAAATCCCTGTAGCAATAAGAATCAATATGGATACAGGAATCTATCCGCAGTGGAGCAGATTTGGATTTAATTATGAGAGTGGTGAAGCGTATGATGTTGTAAAGAGAATTTATGATAGTGGTAAAATCTATCTAGTTGGACTGCATACACATATAGGCACTTTTATGTTAGATGCAAATGCATATAAACTAGCGACTATAAAAATTATGCAACTCAAAGAAGAGGTGGAAAGAGATTTTTCTTGTGATATTGATTATATTGATTTGGGTGGTGGTTTTGCTTCAAAAAGCAACTTAAAAGGTGTATATCAAGCAGCTGATGTAATTGTTCCAACAGCGAATGATTATGCAGAAGCAATAACAAATGCAATATATGAGATGAACAAAAGTGAAAAACTTCCGAAACTTTATCTCGAGACTGGACGACACTTAATTGATGAAGCAGGCTACCTTCTGACCTCTGTACATGGATACAAAAGATTTCCAGATGGAAAAAAAGGTTATATCTTAGATGCAGGAGTAAATCTTCTTTATACATCAACATGGTATAACTTCAATATCGAGTTAGATAAACATTATAAGGGGGATAGTGAACCTTCTACGCTTAATGGTCCTCTCTGTATGAATATTGATGTGATAGAAGAGAATTTGTTACTTCCTCCACTTAATCGTGGCAGTGTATTGAGTATTTCACCAGTTGGGGCATATAACTATACACAAGCGATGCAGTTTATTCGCTATAAGCCAGCTGTAGTTTTACTCGATAAAGATGGTGGACATAGACTCATAAAAGAAGTTGATGATTTAGCAACTGTTAATTATAAAGAAGTGTAAACCTTATTATGAATAGCTTTAAAACAATGGTTTATAATATCATAAAACCATACAGTGCAATACTTTTTCTAAATAATAAGTATGCTGGTTTTTTTCTTTTAGTTATTACATTTTTAAACCCATCTATAGCCTTGAGTGGTATTATTGCTATTATTTTTACTATACTGTTTGCAGAGTTAGTGGGCTTGAAAGAGACCTCGCTTGCCCAAGGATTTTATGTTTATAATTCTCTATTAGTTGGTATGGGTGTGGGGTTTATATTTAGCCCATCTCTTGTGAGTATTGTGCTTATTGCAATCGCTTCAAGTTTAACCTTTATGCTCTCCTTTGTGTTAAATAAGCTCTTTAGTGTTTATAAAATACCTATACTTTCTTTACCTTTTTCTATAGTTACGATGTTTATATATCTAGCATCTTTAAAGTATTCAGGTTTGTTGTCTTCACTTGTAAATAATGCAGTATTGTATGACATATCTTTACCACTCATCTTGAGTGGTTTTTTTAAATCATTGGGAACTATATTTTTCTTACCCAATAATATTGCTGGTATTTTAATGATAGTCTTGATTTTATATTTCTCTCGAATAGTTGTGATTATGGCACTTGTTGGATATTACTTTGGTGTGTTAATTCATAGTTTTTTGATTGGTTCGTTTGAGCAAGCTTTGTATGATCCTTATGCTTTTAATTATATTTTAGTTGCAGTTGCATTATGTGGGATATTTTTATTACCAACCATTAAAAATTTTATTTTAGCTTTGATTGGAGTTTCCATAAGTGTTGTATTAACAGATGCAATAGGGATATTATTTAACTATTATGCCATCCCTGTATTTACGATACCTTTTAATATCACAGTGATTACATTTATTTTTATGCTCTCTGTGATTTACTATAAAGAGTTTAATGTTAACATTAAATCAACTCCAGAAGAATCTCTCTCAACATATTTAAGTCAAATATTTCGATTTGGGAATAACATGGCAAAAATATCTTTGCCATTTTTAGGAGAGTGGAGTGTATATCAAGCATTTGATGATGAGTGGACACACCAAGGTAAATATAAATATGCATATGATTTTGTAAAAAAACAAGATAATTTTACATATAAAAATGAGGGTTTGTATGCTCAGGACTATCACTGTTTTGGAGAACCTATACTTTCTCCAATAAGTGGATATATAGTAGATATGCGAGATGATTTAGTTGATAATATCATCGGTGAAGTAGACCGAATTAATAATTGGGGTAATTATATAATTATTAAAAGTGACGCAGGATTTTTTGTAGAGATAAGCCACTTAATGCAGTACTCAATAGATGTGAAACTTGGTTCATATATAAAACTTGGTTCATTGATAGCAAAATGTGGAAATAGTGGTTATTCGCCAGAGCCTCATGTGCATATCCAAGTGCAAGACCTTGGAGTTTTAGGTGGATTTACAAGGGAATTTTGTTTTAGTGAACATTATAAAAATGAGACCCTTATTTTTAACACTCGATTGCTTAAAGGGGATGCAGTAAGAGCTATGATTACAGATAGAAGTGTCAGCGCTAGACTTCTTTTTATATTAGATGATACTTTTAAGTATGATGTATATAAAGAGGCTAAGCAAGTGAGTGAAGCTACCTTTATAGTTAAAATGAATGAGTATGGAGAGTTTTATTTTCAAGATGAAGAAAAAAATAGACTCTATTTTTATAATGATGCAAAGCAGTTCTATTTTTATAACTATGAGGGAAAAGTGTCTCATTTGAAACACCTGTTTATACTGGCACCAAGAGTCCCTTTTATAAGTGATAAAAAAACAAAATTTGTTGATTCTTTGCCACTGTACCTTGTTAAAACAAGACTGCAAACAATTTTTACAGAGTTATTATCTATTGTAAAAAAAGATTTATCTAAAATGGATGTGGAGTATAATTTTAATGGAAGAAGTGTCTCGTCAAAATATGGTTTAGTGCAGTTAGAGTTACTAAAAAAAGGTTTTAGTTTAATTAAATATGATAAAATAGAATTAAAGGGAATGGTATGAAAAAAATTCTTATAGGGATTACTTTGCTTGCAGTAAGTTTAGTCGCAGATGTGAAAATGATTTTGCCATATGTAGGAGTGATAGATTATGACAATAACAGTATTGCATCAGCAAAGGATAGTGCTAAACTCTTTGGAATACATTCGAGTATTGGAGACTTGAGTTATCTGGTTGAAGTTAGCCCATTCCAATACTAAGAACGATATTTGCTTATAACTCTAAAAGGGGCATAAATGAGCAATAAACTATTAGAGATTTTTCAAGAAGAAATATCAGA
>JASFZD010000113.1:0-12191 GCA_045046645.1 Sulfurimonas sp.
ACGCAGAAGATAAGCCTTTTAAATGTTGCCCTTCGGGTGAGAAGAGAAACTACAATCTACCGCGTTAAAAGCCCTTGAAGCTACTAGTAGCTCCTTCGGACTTTTGCCTTGTATATCATAGTTTCTCTTCTCATTAAATATGTCATTTATTATGGTCAGGCACTTAATAGGTTACTTTGTATGAAATTTACACTTTTTTTAATATTTCCACTTTTTCTTTTTGCGACAAGTAGTTTTATAACTCCACTTGAGTATGCTTCACAACTTTATAAAAATCCGCGTGGAATCGGATGCCAGTTCTGTCACGGTGATAAAGGAGAGGGGAAGTTGATTGCAAATTATGTACATAAAAATAAGAAAAAAAGCTTTCGTGGTCCAGAAATAAATCAGATGAATTTTGGTGAATTTTATAAGGCACTTAACAGACGAAAAAATGGTATGCCACGATATTATCTCACACAAAAAGAGATAGAAGCGCTTTACCTTTATCTCCACTATAGTGATCAAAAGATTGAAGAAGATGATTAGTGAGATAGAAGAAGCTTATGAGCGAAGAGACTTGGATGCACTTGATAAATTAGCAGTTGCTAAATACAGAATATTAAATAAGAAGAATGATTTTAAATCTGTACTCATGCTTTCATGTAACAATATTAAGCATCTCTCTAAAATAGAAGAACTAGATGCAGATTGCATCATGTTAAACCTTGAAGATGGCGTGAGTTCTCAAGATAAACCTTTTGCTTTAGTTTTGTGTGCTATCTTTTTATCGCGTATAAACAAGAGTGATAAAAAGCTTGTTGTTCGTGTAAATGCACTTGATGAGGGCGGTTATGAGGAAATTACTTATCTTAACCAGTTTATGCCAGATGCTATTAGAGTGCCAAAGATAAGAGATGAAAAAGAAGTTAGAAGTGTCTTGCATCTTTTAAAAGATGATATAGAGCTTCATCTATCTATAGAAACAGCCTCAGCTTGGAATAATCTAGCATCTTTAGCAGTCAATAAAAATGTAACTACATTTCATCTTGGTGTCTTAGATCTTTTTGCAGATATGGGGCTTTCTCAAAGTCTAATTAATCTTGATAATCCTACGATGAAGTATATTTTATCTCACTTTTTGGTGACTTCTTTAGCATTAAAAGTAAAACCAGTCTCTTTTATTTATCAAGAGTATAAAAATCTTGAAAAATTTGAAAAGTGGCTAGCTTTAGAAAAGAGTATGGGTTATAGTGCAAAAGGATGTATTTCTCCAAATCAAGTGAGTATGGTAAATAAAATATTTGTTGATGAAGAACAAGAGTTGAAACGCGCACAAGTCATTGTAAAACTCTTTGAAATGCATCAAGAGCAGGGCATTACAGGTTTTGTGGATGATGAGTATGGCTTTATAGATGAACCTGTTTATAAGGGCGCTTTAAATATATTGAGTAAAAGTTGATTACAATTAACTTTTTTACTTTATAATATTAACAATTTACTATTTGGATACTTTATGAAATATATTTTGAAAATTACTGTACTACTTATAAGCTTATTATTTTTTTCTGCATGTCAAGAAACAAACAAGAGCAGACCATATCTTATGAATCAAAAGGGCGTTAACCCAAATTCTTTAGCTTATGTCTCTCAAGATAAAGCTCTTGATAGAAAAAATAAAATAGAGATGGCACAGATAGCCGCAAACTCAAAAATAGAAGTAGCCAAGGTTGAATCAAAAAAAGCAGTTAAAATTGCTCAAATAGATAGTACAACTCAAAAAGATGTCACAAAACAAACTACAAAAACAACACTAGAAATCTCTAAAATGGACACGCAAACTAAAGATAAACAGAGTATGATAAACCTTTATATAGCCATAGGCGTAATTATCGCTTTATTGCTTGGTATGCTTTTGTGGTATAAACACAAAAAGGCAAGTTTAAAAGTAAAAGAAAAATTAGAAGAAAATAGACTCAAACATGAATTAGCGATAAAAGAAAAAGAACTACAAGAGCAAAGAATTCAAAAAGTACTTGATTTGGCAATCAGTGGACAGTTACCACAAGAGTTACAAAAAGATTTTATAAATGCTCTAACAAAACAAGACAATAGACTTATAGAGTCTAAGTAGTCTTGTTCCATAGTTTATAGTAAATCTGATTGAGTATTGCTATTTTTGGTCTATACTCTGCTTCTGTAAAGAATTCATAACTGAATTTAAATTATTTTCCTATTGCATTATCAAGTATAGCTATAGAGTTGTAGTAGTTGTAATAATCAACAACCAAAGATGCCATGGCATCTATGTAGCCTTGTCGTGATTGTTGCAGTTCTATAAAGTCAGATAAACCATGCTCATATCGCTTAGATGCTTGATTGAATTTTTCGCTAGAAACTTGAAGTATACTTTGTGAGAGCTCCACAGAATCTCTCGCTTTATGTACATTGATATATGCTTGTGTTGTTTTTGTTTTTATAATTAGTTTTGAGTAAGCTAAATTCGAGTTTGCGATATCTATTTTTATCTTTTTTTCTTGAGTCGAAGCATCTGTTGCCCCACCTTGATAGATATTCCAATCTAGATTTAATGAAGCTTGCCACTGGTCTTTAGGAAGTGAACTCTTTAGCTTATCAACTTCTTGTTTTGTATAGTCTGCGTTTAGATAGATTGAAGGGTAGTATTGTGATGAGGCAAGATAATTATTTGCTTTAGCAACCTTGATTTGTGACATCTGTTTTTTTATCTCATATCTATTCTTATAAGAAAAGTTGACAGAGTCTTCAAGTGAGAGATTGTATTGTTGTATTGTTTGATAGAGATTAGTCAAGTCTAAATCTTTTGAGTAAACTCTATAGTTATTTTCAATAGCTTCAAATCCAACAACTTTATCTAACTCTGCATAAGCAAGTTTTAAATCATATTGTGATTTTTTCAAGTCGAGATTTGATTTTATTAACTCTACTGAAGCATCTGAAATATCTATTTTTGTTCGTATGCCAGCATTAAAATATTTTTGTGAACGATAGAGTTGAGCCTTGTTAAGTTTTACATTTTCTTTGTTTACATTTATAAGGGCGATAGCTTTAAGTACATCATAATAAGCACTTTTTACATCTCTTTTTTTATCAGAAATATTCTGTTTATATTCATTTGAAAAACTTTGAGAGTCATATTTTAAACTATCGCTATTTCCACTTGTTTTACCAAAGTCATAAATTATTTGATTGATAGATAATTTTCCAAGTAGCAATGTATCATTTATCATATTATCTGGATTTGTTGGGATATTACTCGTGCCAACTTCACCAGCAGACACATGCAAATCAACTTTTGGCAAATAGTTGGCATTTGCTTGTTTGTAACGACTTTTTGAAGCTTCATAATTTGCAGAACTAATACGCAAGTCTGGTGAATTTTCAACAGCCTTTATAGTTAAGTCATCTATATTGTAAATTTCTGTTGCAGATACTGTACTTATAAGTGCAAAACCAAGAATGATTTTAAATAGTTTCATTATATCGACTCCCTTCGTGCTATTTCTTCTTCAACATTCACAAATTTCTCTCTCATACTTTCTAGTAAAACATATAAAACAGGGACAAAAAGTGTTGAAATAAATGTGGCAGTTATCATACCAAACATAAGAACTATACCGATAGACTGTTGTGTTATTGCACCAGCTCCAGTTGCAAACGCAAGAGGAAAGATACCAAAAAGAAATGAAAGAATTGTCATCATAATTGCACGAAAACGCAGACTCCCTGCGTTTATAGCTGAGTCTATAATACTAATTCCAGCCTCACGTTGTTCTTTGGCAAACTCAACGATTAGGATGGCATTTTTCGCAGCTAAGGCAACAAGCAAGACAAGTCCGACTTGGGCAAAAGTATTGAGAGGCAAACCACTCCAGTGAAGTCCTCCAACTGCACCGGCTACAACCATAGGTACAGAGAGTAAAATCATCAGTGGAAGTATCCAAGACTCATACTGTGCTGATAAAACTAAAAATACTACAAGAAGTACAAAAAATACTACAAATATTTGAGCATTTCCAGCAAGCGTCTCTTGATAACTCATGCCGGACCAAGAGTAACCATATGATTCTGGCAGTACTCTTTTTGCTATCTCATCCATAGCTGCCATTGCATCACCAGAACTATATCCTGGAGCTGCTGCACCATTTATCTGAATACTTCTATACATGTTAAAGTGAGTAAGGTTTTGTGGACCTATTGTCTCATTTACTTTAAGTATTGCATTTAATGGAATCATCTTATCCGCTCTATTTTTCACAAAGAGTTTATCTATGTCCTCTTTTGAACTTCTATACTCTTTATCTGCTTGAACAAAAACTCTAAATACCTTACCAAATTTAGTAAAATCATTTACATATATAGAACCCAAGTATGCCTGCATAGTGGTAAATAGGTCACTCATATTTACACCAAGTGCGTTTGCTTTTTCTCTATCTATCACAATGTCATACATCGGGTAGTTTGTAGCAAAAGTTGTAAAAGCGTAAGCGATTCTAGGATCCTCAAACGCACCTTTTATCATCTCATTTGCATAATGTTCAAATGTGTTTAAATCTCCTGATAGATAGTCTTGAAGTCTAAAGTCAAAGCCACCAACATTACCCACCCCTGGGATACCTGGAAGATTAAACGCAGCAACATTCGCTGCGTTTACGCTTGCCGTTTTTTCTCGTATCTGTTGTATGATTCCAAAGGCACTATTTTTTTTAGTAGTCCTCTCTTCCCAGTCCGTTAAAGAGACGAACATTGCCAGTGCTGAACCATCAATGGAAGAAGTGATAATATTGTACCCTTCAACGCTAACTATGTTTTCAACACCTTCTATAGAATAGATAATTTTTTCCACCTCTTTTCTAACCTTAGTTGTTTGTGCAATAGAGGTACCTGGTTTTCCATTTATGGAAACCATAAGCATACCTTTGTCTTCTGAAGGAACAAAGCCTGTCGGTGTGATAGAAAAAAGATAGTACATAAGATAAAAAATTCCACCCATAACTAAAATCATAAAGTATCTTAGTTTTATAAAATATGTAATTGTTGCCTTATATTTAGCGGTTAGCCAGTCAAAAAAGATATCAAATTTAGAAAAGAGAACAAACTTCTCTTCATCTTTTTTACGGCGTTTAATGATAATTGCACTGATAGCAGGGGAGAGTGTAAGCGCGTTCAGTGATGAAATTAATACTGCAAATGAGATTGTTAAGGCAAACTGTTGATATAGAGCACCTGTAATACCTGGAAGCATAGACACTGGAATGAAAACAGCAACTAAAACAAGAGTTGTTGAGATGATTGGTCCTATAAGTTCTATCATCGACTTCTTAACAACCTGAGGCATAGTAAGCTCAGGCTCTTTGTACATAATAACCTCAACATTTTCAACAACTAAAATAACATCATCAACAACTATACCGATTGCAAGAATAAGACCAAACAGAGTTAAAAAGTTGATAGAGAAACCACCAGCTACTTGCATGGCTGCAAAGGCACCTATGAGTGAAACAGGAATTGCAACTGAAGCGATAACTGTTGGTCTCCACGAACCTAAAAATATAAAGATAATAAGAATAACAAGAGCAATTGCCATAAAGAGATTATTTACAACATTATCTATTGCAACTTCAACATATTTAGTTGTATCGTAAGGAACAGCATATGTAACGCCATCTGGAAAACGACTTTTGAGTTTGAGCATAGTTTCTTCAACTTTTGCTCTAATTTCAAGAGCATTTGCTTCGCCAAGTTGATAAACACCAATAAGACCAGTAGGCTTTTTTGCACTTATCGCATTCCAGTCATAAAACTCACTTCCGAGTTCAACGCGAGAAACATCGCTTAAATATACTAGCGACCCATCATTCTTATACTTAAGTACAATTTTTTCAAATTCTTTAACATCTGAAAGTCTTCCTTTTGTTGAGAGGATAAACTCTTGTTTTTGATCATCAAAGGTAGGTGTTCCACCTATTTTACCAATAGATGCTTGTTTATTTTGACTTTTAACAGCAGAAATAACTTCCATTGGAGTCATGTTGAGAGCTTTTAGTTTATCAGGGTTTAGCCAGATACGAATGGAGTATTTTTTTTCACCCATATTTTCAGCTTTACCAACGCCTGGAATTCTTTTAATTTCATCTAAAATATTGATATTTACAAAGTTTGACAAAAAACTTCCATCATATCTATCATCACCACTAAGGGCAATTAGACAAACAATAGATGGAGATTTTTTATCTACGATGACACCTTGTGCTGTTACCTCTGCTGGAAGTGATGCTGTAGCAGTTGAAACTTTGTTCTGAACATCAACTGCACCGATGTCTATATCGTAGCCCGGTTCAAAATAAACATTTATACTTGACCTTCCATCTGCAGAAGATGAAGATTCCATATAAATAACACCTTTGATACCATTAAGTTTATCTTCTAAAACACGAGTAACGGTATCTTCAACAACATAAGCATTTGCTCCTGTATAAGTAGCAGTAACATTTACAGTCGGAGGAGCAACATCAGGGTACTCTGAGATAGGAAGCACAAGCATAGAAACAAGCCCACCAGTAATGATGATAAGTGAAATTACAATAGCGAGTATCGGTCTCTTAATAAAGGTAACTGAAAACATTTTTTAGTTACCTTTTGGAATTAGCTTGTTTTTTTCTAATACCGCTTTTATACCTTGTGTCGAAGTAGTATCTGTTGGTACCACTTTACGACCAGATTTGAGTTTAACAAGTGCAGATACTATTACTCTATCACCATCTTTAAGTCCATCTTTAACACTTACATAATATTTACTTGAATAATCCGTAGTAATATCAGCTCTTTTAACAGCTGAATTTTCATCTACAATATAAACGAAACTTCCAAGTTGATCGTTAAAAATGACCTCTGGTGGAATCATAAGAAACTTATATTTATCATTAACAAACATATTGATATAAACAAAAGTACCGGGAAGAACTTTTCCTTCTTTATTGTCTATTGTTGCACGCATATTAATAGTTGAAGTCAAAGGGTCAACTGTATTATTTGAAAAATCTACAAAACCATTAAGTCTAATCTCATCAATACTTCCTGGAACTGTTATGAAAGCATCAGGTTTTTCTTTATTTCTGTACTTTTGAAACATTCTTACATCTTTTTGTGAAGGAGAAAAATATGCATAGATTGGATCCGTACTTACGATAGTCGTAAGAAGAGTGGATTCACCTTGACCAACAAGGTTTCCAATATCAACATGTCTTGCACTAACTCTACCACTAATAGGTGCTTTAATAATCGTATAACTTAGTTTAAGTTTTGCTTTTTCAATCTCTGCTTCATCACCTGCAATAGCGGCTTTGAATCTTGCTTGTTGTGCTTGATATTGTTCAAGTGTTGCACGAGGAGCTAGCCCTTCATCAACCAATGGTTTATATCTATTGACATCGGCAATAGCAAGTGCTAAAGAGGCTTCATCCTGTCCTTTTTTTGCTTTTGCTGCATTTAATGCTGCTATATATTCATCTTGTTGTATTTTAAAAAGTTTATTGCCTTTTTTGATGGTTTGACCATCTTTAAAGTATATCTCTTCAAGGATACCATTAACTCTTGTTCGAATATCTTGGTCACTGCTAGCTTTTGTCATACCTGTGTATTGTTTCCAGATAGGAACAGATTCTTTTTTAACAGTAATAGTGTTAACGCTCAAAGGAGGCACAATATTTTTTACTTGAACTTTTTTCTCCTCAGAACAAGCACTTAACAAAAAAAGTGACGAGACTAAAAGAAGATTGAAGTATTTAACAGATGATAAAAGTGACATTAAAGACCTTTGTTTTTTTATATTGTATTTTATCATATAATTAATTAAAATTTGGAATTAAAGATTATTTTGATAAACTGCTTAGATAGTGTTATTAAAATAGTTCAAAAGGTATTTGTCATGGTTGCTCTAGCAAGATATTTTTTACTTTTATTTCTCCCTCTAAGTATTTTTGCAAATGTTACTAATCCTGTCTACACTAGTGAAGAAAAAGGGTGGATGAAGTCGCATCCTATTGTTAAGTTTACAGGAGACCCAAATTGGTTACCTTATGAAGCTTTTAATGAGTCTGGAGAATATATAGGAATTGTCGCAGATATCTTAAAAATTGTAGAAAAAAAAACGGACATAAAATTTGAAAAGTACGAAACAAGTTCATGGGATGAGTCTGTTCAAGCTTTAAAAGATGCTCATGTTGATATGTTGACTGAGACGACAGACTCTACACTAAAAGATAATTTTTTATTTACTGATTCTTTTCTCTCTAACCCTATAGTAGTTATTATGCGACATGGTAGTCCTTATGTTGATAAACTTAAGCAACTTAAAAATAAAAAAATAGTAATCATATCAGGGTATGGTTATGTCGATAAAATTACCAAAAAATATCCAGATTATAAATTTTATTATGTAAAAAATATACAAGATGGCTTAGAAGCAATCTCGACTGGAAAATATGATGCTATGCTTTCTTCGATGGCATTGGGGTCATATTATATAAGTAGCATGCAGTTAAGCACTATTAATGTTGTTGGTAAAACTGAGTTTACAACACAAATTGGATTTGCTATTACGCCAAAATATAAAATTTTAGTTGGAATACTAAATAAAGTTTTTAAGACGATAGATGAACCTACAAAGCAGCAAATATTAAGTAAATGTGTTACACAAGGTTATGTTGAAAGAGTAGATTACACGCTTATAATTGTGATTGGTGTTGTTTCTTTATTAATAATATTTTTAACTCTATTTTGGAGTTTTCGATTAAAAAGTGAAATAGCAAGAAGAATAATACTTGAAGACGAAAATGCAAAAATGTTAGAGCAGCAAGCGAAATATGCTGCTTTAGGTGAGATGATGGATGCTGTGGCTCATCAGTGGAAACAGCCACTAAACGCAATAACAATGTTGACGGATCTTCTTTATATGAACTATCAAGAAAAAACTTTAGGCGATGCTTATATGAAAGAGTATCAAGAAGATATGGATATACAAGTGGGGCACCTTTTAACAACACTAAGTGAGTTTAGATCTTTCTTGCGTCCTGATAAAGAGGCAGAAAATTTTAACCTCTTAGAAAATATAAATTCTGTTTTAGTTTTAATAAAAGATGAAATGTTAAACAATCAAATTGACATTGTAGTGGATTGTGATAAGTCTATTACAATTAATGTTATCAAAAATGAGTTCAAACATATTATTTTAAATATTATTAACAATGCTAAAGATGCATTTGTGGAAAATAATATCAAAGAGAGAAAAATAAATATCTTTGTAACGCAAACAGTGGATGAAGTTAAACTAGAAATTGGTGATAATGCAGGTGGTATCCCTGAAAATATATTACCAAATATCTTTCAAGCCAATATTACTTCAAAACCAGAGGGGAAAGGCACAGGAATAGGGCTCTATATGAGTAAGCAAATTGCAGATAAAATGTCAGCAAAACTAACAGCTAAGAATGTAGACTCCGGTGCACTATTTCGACTCTCTATCCCTAAGGATAAGCAAATAGTAAGTTAGTTATAATCGTACTATAAAAATCAATAAATATTTTAAAGGAATAAGTAATGTCATTAAAAGTAGCAATAAATGGAACAGGTAGAATAGGCTCAATTGTAATAAAAATAGTAAGTATGAGAGATGATATGGAATTAGTGGCGATTAATACTACTTCTAAACCTGAGATGCTTGAATATTTACTAAAATATGATTCAGTACATAAAGGAATCGATGCTAAAATAATTGACTCCCAAAATATAGAAATTCATGGGAAAAAAGTTAGAATGTTTAGTGATAGAGATCCAAAAAATGTTGATTTTGGTAGCTGTGGAGCAACTGTTGTTTTAGAGTGTACAGGTGCATTTTTAACAACAGAAGCTTGTCAAGCTTACTTACATGGTGGTGTAGAAAAAGTCGTAATGTCTGCTCCTGCAAAAGATGACACTCCTACTTATGTGCTAAATATCAATACAGATGATTACAAGGGTGAAAATATCATCTCAAACGCAAGCTGTACAACAAATGGTCTTGCACCACTTTGTAAAGTCCTTGATGATGAGTTTGGCATCGAAAATGGTTTAATGACAACTATCCACTCTTATACAAATGATCAAAATATCTTAGATGTTAAACATAGCAAAGATTTTAGACGTGCAAGAGCTGCTGCTGTAAATATGATCCCTACAACAACAGGTGCTGCAAAAGCGATAGGACTTGTAATGCCACAACTTAAAGGTAAACTCAACGGGTACGCTATGAGAGTGCCAACACCTGATGTATCTGTAGTTGATTTAACTGTAAACTTAAAAAAAGATGTCACAAAAGAAGAAGTGCTTGAGGTAATGATAAAAGCGTCCCAAACTAACTTTAAAGGTCTTTTGGAAATTGATTTTGATAAAAGAGTATCGAGTGACTTTATAGGAAGTACATATAGTTCAACATTTGTTCCAGATATGGCTAGTGTTGTTGGTGGAAATACTCTCAAAGTTTTAGCATGGTATGACAACGAATGGGGTTACAGCTCAAGACTTGTAGACATGGCAAAACTTATAGGTACTCACTAAAGGTTTACTAGCATGGCATTTGCAATTATGTGCTCAGGTGGTGATGCGGCTGGGATGAACCCTGCTATCAAAAAATTTGTAGATTATACTTACAAATTGGGCATCGACACTTACTTTATTTATGAAGGTCTTGAGGGACTTATAGATAACAAAATCAAAAAAGCAGACCATAAAGATGTAGCTGGAATCGTTCATATAGGTGGAACTATTATACGCTCATCTCGTTCAAAAAGATTCTTTGAATATAAGTATAGAAAACAAGCTTTTGATAATATCAAATTAAATAATATTAACGGTATAGTAGTACTTGGTGGGGATGGTTCATTTCGTGCTATGGAGAAATTTAGTTCAGAATTTGACATCAATTTTGTTGGTATTCCAAGCACTATAGATAATGACATCTATGGAACCGAGTACTGTTTAGGTGTTGATACAGCACTCAATGTTATTCGCGATGCCCTAGACAAGATTCGTGATACTGCTTCTTCTTTTAATCGTGCATTTATAGTAGAAGTGATGGGCAGAGACAGTGGTTTTTTGGCGGTTGTTTCTTCTATGATTAGTGGTGCAGAAATTTGTGTTATACCTGAGTTGGAATTTTCTGGAAATAAGCTTGAAAAAAGATTAACAAAAGAGATAAAAGAGGGTAGAAGATATGTGCTTGCGATTGTGAGTGAAGGCACCCATAAAACATCTTTTATGAAAGAATGGATACAAGAAAAGTTAGATCTTCAAACGCGAGTAACTATTTTAGGTCATGTTCAAAGAGGTGGTAATCCAACTGTTTATGACAGAATGATGGCTTTTGATTTTATAATAAACGCAGTGGACTATTTAAAGAGACATAAAAATTCCAATAAGGTTGTTGTTTATAACAAAGGTGTTTATAATTTTATGGATATACAAGAAATAGTTTCGAACAAGTATAAACTTCCAGAGCATTATATAAACGCAATAAACTATTTAGATTAAAAGGTAAAAATATGGCTGATATTTTAGAATTAAAAGATGCAAGTTACACTGCGTTTATGGAAGAGACTGATGCAGTTGTATTTATAGATTTTTATAGTGATACTTGTGCTCCATGCCAGACACTTATGACTTATCTTCCAAACCTAGCAGAGCATTATAAAGATGAAAATGTAGTAATAGCAAAAGTAAATTCGGCTCGCAATCCAAAACTTTCAAGTAAGTTCATGGTAAGAAGTGTTCCTTTAACAATAGTAGTAGGAAAAGATAAAATGGTTAAACGCGCAGAAGTTGGTTTACTTGGCGTTGATGCTTATTTTAAAATGATTGATAAAGAGTTAAAAAAAGGAAAAGGACTGTTTTCTAAGTTTTTTTAACATAATTTTCACAATTATTACACAATTGTTTTGTATAATGCTTCTGTAATAAAAATATAACACTAAACTAAATAAAAGGATAGAAAAATGGATAGAAGAAAATTTTTAGGTGTAGGTCTTGCAGCATTTGCTGCGATCGTTGCACCAGGTACAGACTTAATGGCAATTAACTTTAGAGAGACAATGCCTAAAGCATGGGAAGTTGAGAAAACAGTTGATGGTATCAAAGCCCTT
>JASFZD010000114.1:0-7645 GCA_045046645.1 Sulfurimonas sp.
AGTGATATCTCTTTAACCATATCTTCTGCATGTAACAAAGCATCAGTAGTTTGTGCAAACTCTCCTATAAGTATAGGTGCATAATAATGAACAACTTCTTTAGACTCTAAAGTGTGGATATAGTTTTCAAATGCTGCAACAATGTAAGGTGATTTTAGTGTGAGCGGTGCACAAGCGAGATGATACTTGGTGGCAATATCTAAATCATGATTATCAACTAGAAGTGACACTTCAAGCATATCATCTAAGTTTGATGCATGAAATGGACCATTAAACTCCATATTTTGAACAAAAAATTTCAGTATCTCATAGAGTGATTTTTCTTCTAAGATATGACCAACAAGTTTGATATGTTCCAAGTTCGCCATGACTTTAAAAGGAATGTGAATGATATGATCTTGCAGCTCAAACCTTTTATGAACCACTTTTAAAACATCACTACTCAAAGCCCCTACAAAACCCTCTTCATTAAGCCCAAACCGACCAGCACGCCCAGAGATTTGATGTACTTCAGAGGGTAAAAGTTTTCTTGAAGTAACACCATCAAATTTTTCAGCTTTACTAAAAAGGATAGTTTTTATAGGCAGGTTCATACCCATAGCAATAGCGTCAGTAGCGACAAGTACCTGCGTTTCGCCTGCTCTAAAACGCCTTGCTTCTTCTCGTCTTACTTCAGGAGAAAGATTTCCATAAACAACACTTACTGAAAAGTTAGCAGACAATTCTTGTTTAAGTCTCAAAACATCTTTTCTACTAAACGCAATGATAGCACTTCCAGCTTGTACATCTTTTGGATGTGTTGGTTCATCGAGTAAAAGAAGAGGATTTTTTCTCTCAAACTCTATTATCTCAAGCTCTTCACCTAGATACTCAGCTAAAGCAATAATCGCCTCTTTAGAGTTGCTAGAGCCTGTCATAATAATCTCTTTAGCAGGAGCACCGATGATAGCATTTGCCCAAGCCCAACCACGGTCTCTATCATCTATCATCTGTACTTCATCAATGACACAAACATCTACATCAACTTCAAAGTTTAACATCTCAATGGTTGAGCTTATATGTGTCGCATCATCATCAAGTATCTGCTCTTCACCTGTTATAAGTGAGGCATCTATGCCTTTTGCTTTAAGTGTTTCATATCCTTCAAGTGCAAGTAAACGCAGAGGTGCGAGATAGTACCCTGTATCTGCCTTTTGGAGTTTTTGCATCGCTTCATAGGTCTTTCCACTATTTGTTGGACCAATATGTAAGATGAGTTTTCTTCGCATCTCTCTTGCCATAGGAAAAAGGTTTTTAAAGTCCCTAATGGTGCGAGCAAGAAGTTCATGACGCTGTTTTTTGATGAGTTGCTCATGGATGTTATAGATAAAAATTCTTGTAGTTTTACGAACGATTTTTGGAGTAAAAAGCAGATTTTTTGGAAGTAAATCTATAAGAAATTCATACACTTTTTGGTGAAGTGCTTCATCACTAAAGTGTAAAAGTTCTGCATACTTTCCACACTCTTTTACTACTTCTTCTAAAGAGATTAAGAACTGTTGCTCTTGCTCTTGTCTTGCCTGTTCTAAAAGCTCGCTAAAGTTAAATCGTGCAGCATTCCAAATATTTTTTAAAAGTTCATCAAGCCCAACATGAAGCTCAACAAGATAAGGAATTTCAATATCAGAGTAGGGAAGTTTCATCAAAGAGTTTACACTTAAAAGTATCTCTTTGTCATGAACCTCGATGTTTTGTGCATCTATCTTTTGCATAAGTATAGAAGATAAAAGTTTTTGACTTAAGAGCGGATAGCTAAGCTTTGACTTGGGAGGACTCGCGCGAAGTGCGGTTACTATCTGTTGTGTTGTTAGATAAGCATGAGGGACTTTAAGTCCAGAGATAAACTTTTTTATACTCTCTTGTTTTGTCTTTATAACCTCTAGCTTGTCTTGTATGACTTTTTGGATTATCTCTTCATTTATTGCAGTATCTAGGAACTTATACTCATAAGGTTTAGTGTTTAGAGTAAGGATTTTATGGAAAAATTGGTCATAGACTTTGTACTCCAAGGAAGCATTAAACTCCAAAGAGTCATCTATATCAAAAAATCCATCAAGCTCTTTTTGTAAAAGCTCTTTCTTCTTAGTAAATCGTATGTTGTGCAGTTTTGATTCTACTTTTTCTATAGTGATTTTTCTATTTCTTACATTTGCAAATGCAGCATATAAAAGTAGAGCTTCTTCTCTGTTTACATCAAGCTCACGCAGCATGCGTTCTAGTTTATCTTCTATCTCAGGAAGTGGATTTTTTTGTTTATCTGTATAGTAGATTTCATTGTTTGCTTGGAAAAAATCAAGTATATCTTTTCTATACCCACCATCTGCCTCGCTCCATAACATACGCACTGTTTTAAGAAGCGTTTTTTTATTGTGCTCTATATCGTATATACCGAGTGTAGCAAAGAGTTCACTGAGTGTCTCAGAGCTTACTCGCTCTACCCCAACATCAAAAGGGTCATCATCAAAGTATTCTTTTATTTTTTGGTTTATTTTTATGTTTTTTTTATTCTTTTTAGCCATTTGATATTATAACGAAAATAAATTTCTTAAAATTATAGTGTTTATGCTAGAATAACAAATATTAAATTTAAAGGTAGATAAAATGGGATTTTTTGGTAGTTGCGATAAAGAACAAAATCATATACAAGAGTTGGAGACTCAAAACAGAGCTCTTCAAGCAGAGATAGATGAACTAAAAAGAGAGCAGGCTGTTTTAGTAGACGAAAATCAGGCCAAAATGTGCTCAGAAGAAGATACAGCTAAAGATGAAATTATACAGTTGCTTTTAAAATCATATAAAAGTGGTGTAACATTTACGAGAACTATTATGGAATCAGCAGTTGAGCAACTAGCAGATGCGAGTGAGATAAATGCAAAAACATCTAAGCGTATAGACACTGTTCAATCAGACTCAGAAAGTATTAACGAATCCATAAACATTATTGCTCAAGAAGCAGAAAATCTCAACAATGGTGCAAGTTCACTTAATGATAGTGTCTCTTCCATCGGTGATATTATTAACCTTATTAAAGATATTTCAGATCAAACAAACTTGCTTGCTTTAAACGCAGCTATCGAAGCGGCGAGAGCTGGTGAACATGGTCGTGGATTTGCGGTTGTTGCTGATGAAGTAAGAAAACTTGCAGAGAGAACACAAAAAGCGACACAAGAAGTGGAGATAAGTATTGGACAATTAAAACAAAATACTTCTGAGATTCAAGATGTTTCAGCGATGTTTAGAGAAAACACTGACGCTATGAATGAAAAATTAGTGTCATTTTTTGAAGAACTTAAACATGTTATCAAAAACTCTCACCATATCTCAGATATTACTGAAAATATTTCAAATGAGATAGGGGTTGGTACAGGTAAATTAGACCATATTCTTTTTAAGCTTCTTGCTTATAACGCCTTTATCAATGATGAGAAAAATGAACTTGTTGATGAAAATAGTTGTAGATTTGGGAAATGGTTTGAGGAAAATAAAGTAAAAATCAAAGATGATTCTAAAACTATCTCTAGTTTAGGCTCTCATCACGCCATAGTTCATCAAGAAACAAAACATGCGGTAAAACTTTGGGAAGATGAGCAGTATGAAAATTCGATAAAACAGATGAAAAAAGTTGAATACTCAAGTGAAGTTGGATTTGAAGATTTATACGATAGTTTTGTAAAGCATCGTAAATAATTTTCTTTTCAAGGCATGAACTACAGAGATGAGTGGACTCAAAAAGAGTTTTTACAAAATAAAAAAATCTTAAAAAAAGAGGGTGTTGATGTTGTTCTCATCGACACAATACTCTCCCCTATAGACAAAGCAAATACCCAAACTTATAACCCACCTCAAATGAAAACATATAAAAAAGGAACTGTATTTGTATTTTACTGCGACACAGGAAAAGCAACACTCAATAGACTCCAAGAGTATAAAAAAAAGTTTCCAGATTATCACTGCGTTTCACTTAAAGGTGGCAGAGGATACTGGAGAATCAATATGATGGTACTTGATGAAGAGTAAACTAGATAACTTTGTAAAATGTTTAAATGAAAAGCAATTTTATGATGCACATGAAGCTCTGGAAGAAGCATGGTTTCCTCGGCGTTTTGAAGACTCCAATGAAGTAAAGTTACTCAAAGGTTTTATAAATGCCTCAGTAAGCTTTGAACTTTATAAAAATGGAAAAATTAAGCAGAGTAAAAAAGTTTGGATGAACTACTTGAAGTATAGACAGCTACTGTTTAAAGTTAACTCATCTTATTTAAATAAATACTACAAAATCTCAAGATATTTAGAAGAGATAAATTTACAACATACAAAAGGATGTATATATGAATGATGTAACAACAACGATGAATAGTGCAACAGCAAACGCAACACACTACTCAGACATGGCAATAACTTTTGCTGGAGAATACGGGATGAAGGTTGTTGCGGCAATTCTTATCTTTGTTATAGGGAAATGGGCTGTAAAAAAGATAAGTGCTTTTACAAAAATGCTAATGGAACGCTCAAAAGTTGATCAAACTTTAGTGGAGTTTGCTGAGAGTTTACTCTACTTTGTACTTTTACTAATGGTTGTTTTAGCATCGTTAAACGCACTTGGTATCAATACAACTTCATTTATAGCAGTCTTTGGTGCAGCAGGTTTAGCGATAGGTCTTGCACTACAAGGCTCTTTAGCAAACATTGGTGCAGCTGTTCTTATAATTGTCTTTCGTCCATTTAAAGTCGGTGATTTCATTGAGGCAGGTGGAGCAACAGGAACAGTTGATGATGTAAATCTTTTCTCAACTATCATCTCTCCTGTAGATAACCGAACTATCATAGTTCCAAACGCAGCTATTATCGGTGGCAATATTACAAACTACTCAAACAAACCACAGCGTCGTGTGGACCATGTTTTTGGCATTGGGTATGATGATGATTTAAAGCTTGCAAAAGAGACTCTTATGGAAATTATGAATCAAGAAGATAGGATTTTACAAGACCCAGCACCTTTTGTCGCGGTAAGTGAACTTGGAGATAACAGTGTAAACTTTGTAACTCGTGCTTGGGTTGAGAGTGCTGACTACTGGGATGTACACTTTGATATGATAGAGAAAGTAAAACTAATATTTGATGAAAAAGGAATCTCTTTTCCATATCCTCAAATGGATATTCATACAGATAAAATTCAAAATTAAAAAAAGGTAAAAGATTGAAGAAAATAGTATTAACTTCGCTAATAGCAAGCTCATTGCTTTTAGCGAACCAACAAGTAACACCAAAGACACAAGAAGAGATAAAAGCTGAGATAAGTAAGCTACAAAGTCAACTAGACGCTCTTAAAGTACAGGTAAAAACTGTTAAAGTTGTTGTAGTTCCAAAAGAAGAACTTAAAACGCATACAGAGTTAGGATATATCGGTACAACAGGAAACACAGATACAACAACATTTAATCTAGAATCAAAAATAGAAAGAAATTGGGGTAAACATGAGGGAATTTTAACATTTGATGGTCAATACGCAGATGATAAAGGTGTAGAGAGTAAAAATAAATTTTTTGTAGAGTTGGAGTATGATTATGCATTAACTGATAGATTTGCTTTTAACTATTTAGTTGGCTATAAACGCGATAAATTTTCTGCGTTTGATTACCAAGCTTATACGGGTCCTGGTGCTAAATATAAAGTAATAGTATCTCCTAAACATAATCTGAGTCTTGAGGGGAATATACTTTATTCTGTTGATGAGTATGCAAAAGTGAACTACGCAGATGTAGCTAAAACAGCAGTTATAGCTTATCCAAACGCAGCCAATACACCTATCTTAGCGAGTGATCCAAGTTTTAGTAATGATTATGCAGCATATAGAGCAAAAGGCGTTTATACTTGGCAGATGTTTAAAAACCTAAAATTTGACCAAGAAGTAAGTTATAGAGGTTCATTTGAAGATGCAAATCAATACTTTGTTTATTCAAAATCTGCACTTGTTAGTAAGCTTTCTGACATATTTTCAGCAGGTATTAGTTATAAAGTCGATTATGTAAATGAAGCCGGAGATAGCAAAAATACAGATACAACTTTAACGGCAAATCTTATCGTTGATTATTAATTTTATTGATTCTTTTAAAATATTAATTTTTTAACCAATTATTTTGTTATAATTTCGTAATTGAATTGTAATATTAAGTAAAGGGTTGGAGAGTTAAATGACATATGGCGAATACTACTATCTTGTAAAATATGATATGAGGCTTGTAAATGGCGATTGGGTCGTTAACAAACCAAATGTTGCTATACCAAATAAAATGTCAAAAGAACAAGCAAATCTTTATTATAATAAAAAATTTAGAGAGTATTGGTCTTCAAAAAAATCATAATTTTACCAAACTACTAAACCTCTAAAAAAATACTCCTCCTCTTTATAAAACCATTTAAGGCAAAGATTATGAAAATACTTTATTTGCTGTTGGGACTCTTTCTTCTTGTTGTTTATGGATTTTATGAAAAGCATCGAAGAATACAACTATACAAAGATTTCAGAGCAAATAAAAAAATCATGTGTAGTGATACCATTGTTCAAAAAAGTAGAGGGTGGCGTATAAAAAGCAATAGGTTTTTTACAAATGGTAAACTTATGAAAACGATTATTTTTTGTAAGAGTAGTGATTAAGTTAACACTTCCTATATTGGAGACAAATCAAAATATTACCAATTTTATTCATTCTGTTATCTAAATTATGTTTTACTAGTGTAACCAAATCTTCTCTAATTCCTATCTTTTTTGCTCTCTGCAAAAAAGAAGAAAGCACCGTTATTCATTCTAATATTTTATTATCTTCAATATGGAGTGGTAAGTAGTTTGTGGAGAAAGGCTCGCCGAATACTATATTTGGCGAGAGTAATTTTTGTAAAATGATTAGAAAAAAATAGTTAGCTGATAGAGAGAAGATAGTTTCTCATTCACTATCATTTTGCTGCTTTTTTAGCTTTCTTTTCTTCTCGTTTTTCTTTTAAAGTTTTAGTGGGTGCTTTTTTTGTAGATTTTTGAACATCTTTACCTTTCGCCATAACGGTCTCCTTCAAGTAATATCATAGATGAATTCATTATATCGTAATTTTTAATATATATTCATTGAATTGTCATTTAAGATTGGCGATTAATATTCGCCAATTCAAGTTTTCAGTGCGACCACTTTACGACCAAAACCACAATAATCCGGTAAAGTTGACCGGCGAGTTATTAGCTTTGAATATAAGTATAAGAATTAGTTATGAAAAATCTCTGTAAGTATCGTGCGTAAGGGGATTGTATAAAAAAATGGTGGACCCTCAGGGAATTGAACATGCCCTATTTATAGATACTGGAGTATAATATAATTTTTTAAGCCCCTAAAATAGCCCCTAAAAAACAAAGTGACTTATTTTATAAAAGAGCATTTTTAAATATTTTAAATTTTTCTAAAGATTTTTCTTTCTCTGACCACTCCTGAACTGATTTCAAATCAAATTCATTCTTTTTTGCAACCCATATAGCTTGTTGAAGACATTGTTCATCATCCCAATGATAATATGCTGCAAGTCTATCTTTTACACAGTCTGTAGGAGTAAGTAACCTTAAAAC
>JASFZD010000115.1:0-7467 GCA_045046645.1 Sulfurimonas sp.
GTAGGACATACTGTAACACAAGCCTCACATGTCGTACACTCTGCTGTTGCATCTACAGCAAGTAAATCTTTTTGTTTTGAGAAGTTTTTGTTATGCTCTTCATCATAAATATCACCACCTCTATGAGTATCATAAAGTGCCATAATTGTATGTTCATCATATAAAACAGACTGAACGCGAGAGTAAGGACAAACATAAACACAGAAGTTCTCTTTTAAAACTGTGATGTCATAAACAAGAAATAGGGCTATACCTACCAGAGAACCTATCAAAGTCCAGTGGTTGGAGTAATCCCCAAGATAATTAAAAAAGTCTTCTGGTGGTACAAAAAACCATAAAAAGTTAGCTGCAGCAACAAAAGAAAGAGCAAAAGCCATTAAGATAGCAACAACTCTTTTAACTTTGTTCTCTGTCTTAGTCATATCTGGTTCTTGCTGTTTGTTTTTTATGCGTTTTCGCATTTTTAAGATTTTAGTCTCAATCAAATCACGATACACAACACGAAAGAGTGTTTGAGGACAGACCCAACCACAAAAAACACGACCACCAACAACAGTCATACCAAAGATTCCTAAGAACATTAGCATTAACAAGAAAGGCATAAGGTACAACTCTTGCATGTCAAACTGTATGAAAGCAAGATGTAGTTTGAGTTTGTCAAAACTTAAAAGGAAAAAGTGGTTTCCCCCTACTTCTATCCAAGGAAGGGTTAGCGTAAACACTGTTGCAAACACGAACATATAGTAGCGTTTGTATCTCCATGGTGTAGGTATATCTATGCCCTTACTCTTTTTTTCTGTGCTCATCTATTTTCTCCATTATTTTCATTAGGACAAACTATCGTATCGATAACTTGTTTTTCTGCATCTTCAGGTGCTTCTGGCAACAAAGACCCAAACGCCACCTGTTTTAACTCTCGTGACTCTATATAATCTTTAAGTGAACTTCTACTAACACCGAGAAGACGAGATATTTCACTCACGCTTTTTCTCTCTCTTAGATAGATAAGAATATCGCTGATGTATTGATCAAACTTTGAATTTGATCTACTCCCCTTGGGACGACCGATAACTCTTTTTGATTCACTTTCCAATGTTTGACGAAATTGATCAATAAGTCCCAAAACTAACATAACATTACTATGTTGCGATATTATAACAGATTGTTTTATAAAATGAACAATAAACTCATGCTTAAGCAGACAACTAAACATCTGCACTAAGTCTTGAATATTCGTACTTAATACCCATACATCGTAGATAATAAGTGTACTCTTTGTATGTGACTGAAAGTAGTCTGTTACGTGTACACGCTCAGCAAGTGATTTATTTTGGGAAGTGTGATCAATAAATTCATCATCAACAACAAGATTCTTTGCAATTGCATACGCTTTAAGTTGCTGCAGTTGCTCTCCGGTAGCATCAAAGTATTTATCTGGTCGTATATATGCCATAATCATATATGATTAAACCTCTCTTATTATTGATTTTCATCGTCATTATATCAACTTTTGATGATAAAAGTCAATATTTTTTGTAGTTAAATCGTCACTTTGTCTTATATTCTTCTTTTTTACTCTGTGACATCATCTAAAAGAGTAAATAACTCTTTAGATGCACTTTCTGCGTTTGCAAAGGAATCAATAATTTCATCTGCATTATCAAGAGTATTCCCAGCTAAAAGAGATGGTATGCGTTTGACATTATCATGCACTACTTTATGTGGTTTATCTATTTTAGAAAAGTATGGATGATTTCCAAAAACTTCTTTTCCTTTTGTTCCTGCCCATTTGCCAAACCTACACTCTGTGTGACCTGAGAATACTTTTGAGTCATCATCCATAAATACGCTCTCATAAGCAGATAGTTTAAATACTATATGGTCTAACTTAGCAAGGTTTACAAACATATGATTTCCAATATCATCATTATCAACTTTTAGCTGTTTCGCTCCTGCTACTAACTCTTGCAGACTTCCATTAAAAGTTTCAAGTTTATCAAGTGAATTGCTGACTTCATTATCCATTTGCTCTGAAAATTCTTGCATTGATGCACTGTTTTGTTTTAAAAGGTTAATATTAACTTCTACTTCACTCGTTGCTTTTTGCGTTCTCTCTGCAAGTTTTCTAACCTCATCGGCAACAACAGCAAAACCACGACCATGCTCACCAGCACGTGCTGCTTCGATTGCCGCATTTAAAGCAAGAAGATTTGTTTGATCTGAAATATCTTTAATAAGTGCGATAACATTAGTAATTTCGCTCACACTATTAATTAGCTGTTCAGAGTTTTCCCTACTGTTTTGCATTTTTTGGGAAATATTTTGAAGCGACTCACCCATCTGACTTGTTGATTCATCTACTTCTTCAACGATTACCGAAGTTTTTTCATTTTTTTCATTGATACTATTTAAAGCATTCATGTTTTTAGTCATGCCGTTTTGAACAGATGCAACACCTTCTATCGCTCCATCACTTAAAAGTTCTGTAAGTTTTAGCGTTAATTTATTTTTGGCTAACTGAGTGTCACTCTCCTCTGCGTATTTTTGAGATTCATTGAGTGCTGCGTTTGCTTTTTCTATGGCATTACCTGCCGCGTTTACTGTGTGATTTGCAGCTGTTTGGATAGATGACAGTTCATCTTTTCCACCCATACTAATTGATCGAGAAAAATCATTTGACGCAACAATACTCTCTAGTTCACCTTGAAATTTTGAAATTCTTGAAGTCAAACCAGTTGCAACCAAAAAGCCAAAACCAATATTAAAGAATAGAATAACTACATTAAAAATAATACTTAGACTCATACTTGAAACGGCTTCACTTCGTAAACCTGACACTTCTTTTAAAATATGGTCTGCTAAATGATTCTCAACTGTTTTAAGAAGATTTATCTTTGCAGTTATCGTCTTAAACCAATATGTTGCATCAACACCAAAATTACCATTCATATGAGATAGTGCTATTTTTCTCATGCGATTTACTTCATCAACAGGCTCTCCAACAACTGTGTTTTTATAAAAATCTTTATTGGCAGAAGATGTTAAAAATAAAAATCTCGACATGTAAGTATCTTGTTGGCTCATTAACTTTACAAACTTAGCATAAAATCCACTTGGATATGCATCTTTAGCAAAAGTTCCTGTCATAACTGCTCTCTCGACCCCTGCTCTCTCTTTAGAATAAAGGTAGTTTGCAAAAGCATTAAGCGAAGTACTCATCTGCACATCTGAACTCATTTTAGCGATATAAGCGATAGTATCTATAAATGCCCCATTTAAAGGTGTGTAGTATCCAACCGTTTGAGGAACATTAAACGCCAAAGAGCTAATACTCTCTCTTGTTGCGTCTAGTTGAGAGAGACGATTCATCGCATCGTCCATCTGATTTTGCATCGCTTGTGGGTACTTAGACATATCCATAGTCTTATAATACGCTTCCATCTCTGCACGAGTTGCATCTGTATCTTTTCTTATGCTTGGCATAGTATCTATAAACTTCTTTCCACCTGAGCCTACAAAACCTGCAGATGCTCCACGCTCTTTTTGCGTGTTGTGTACCATTGCTGAGATTTTTGTTGCAAGCGTTGTTGCTTCTTGAATCTTTGTCAACTCTTGAACATGGACATAATGCTTATATGCATTTAAAGAGAGGGCAACAAAAATCACTACCGCAGGTATCAAAACCATTAACATCATTTTTAGTTTAATTGAAATATTGTCTAACATAAAACACACCTTAATTTACATTTACTTATTGTACATCAAGTTTATTGAATAATTCTGACATGCTATGTATATAAATTATTTAACAGCAATTTTTATGCTCTATTAGGATAAAATTACCCATTACTATACAAATAAGAGTTATAAATAATGACAACAAAACACTACATTTTAGAAACCATCAAAAAACGCCCTCTTTTTATAGATGGAGCTATGGGAACACAGCTTCAACAACGAGATGATAAGATACCCAAAGAAGCGTGGGAAGATAACGAAGGGTGCAATGAGCTTTTAAATGTTACTGCACCAGAGATTATGAATGAGATATTTTCTGCATACTTAACTGCTGGGGCTGACTTTATCACCACCAATACCTTTGGCTCTTTCTCATGGGTTTTAGATGAGTATGACATAGGACATCGTGCCTATGAGCTAACTTATGCTGGGGCTAAGCTCGTTAAAGAAGCATGTGAGAGTTATTCTACTCCCCAACATCCTCGTTTTTGTTTAGGCTCTATCGGTCCAGGAACAAAACTTCCTTCTCTTGGACATATCGACTATGACACAATGTTTACAGGATATACTGAATTTTGTTTAGCACTTATTGATGGTGGTGTTGATATCTTTCTGATAGAAACTGCTCAAGACCCACTTCAGATAAAAGCAGCTCTTCACTCCATACAAGAAGCAAACAGACAAAAAGGGACTGAGATTCCTATCATGATTTCTGTTACTATTGAGCTAAGTGGAACTATGCTTATCGGAACAGATGCTGAAACAATTGCTACTATTTTAGAGCCTTTTGACATTCTTTCTCTTGGTTTTAACTGTGGAACAGGACCAGAACAAGTTTTAAAACATGTTAAAATATTAAGTGAACTTTGGGGTAAACCTATATCAGTTCACTCAAACGCAGGACTTCCGCAAAACCGTGGTGGTTATACATACTACCCAATGGGACCAGATGAATTTGTAACACAACAAGAGAAATTTTTAAACTACGATGGTGTTTCATTTTTAGGAGGATGTTGTGGGACAACACCGCAACATATCCGTGCACTTGTTGATAAAGTAAGTTTGGTTACTCCAAAAGCACCCTCAGGATCTCAGCCAAACTCTATCGCTTCACTTTTCAACACTGTTGCTCTTATGCAAGAACCTGCACCACTTTTAGTAGGTGAGCGCTCAAACGCAACTGGTTCAAAAGCTTTTCGTGAACTTCTTTTAGATGAAAATTATGAGGGAACACTCAGCGTTGCCCAGCAACAAGTAAGAGCAGGAGCCCATGTTTTAGATGTCAATGTAGGCTTTGCAGGTCGTGATGAAACAAAAGACATGAATGAAGTAATGGCGATGTATGCACAAAAAATTGCTCTTCCTCTTATGCCTGATTCAACGCAAACAACAGGTTTAGAAACTGCACTTAAAAACATAGGTGGAAAGCCTATACTTAACTCTGTAAACCTTGAAGATGGTGAAGCAAAATTTGACGCTGTTTGTTCATTGGCAAAAAAATATGGGGCTTCACTTGTTTGTCTTACTATCGATGAAGTTGGTATGGCAAAAAGTGTTGAAGATAAGATAAAAGTTGCCGATAGAATTATTGACATAGCAACTAATCGTCATGGAATTAAAAAAGAGGATTTAGTGTTTGATGTTTTAACATTCACGCTAGGTTCTGGAGACGAAGAGTACTTTGAAGCAGGTATAAACACCATAGAAGCTATTAGACAGCTGCGTTTAAAGCATCCAGAAGTTGGAGCGATTTTAGGACTCTCAAATATCTCTTTTGGACTTGACAAAGATGCACGACCATACCTAAACTCAATGTTTCTTCACCACTGTGTCCAAGCAGGACTTACTTCTGTCATTATCAATGTTAAGCACATCATTCCTCTAAACAAAATTCCTCAAGAAGAACAAGATATTTGTGATGACTTGATTTTCAATCGTAAACCAAATGGTGAAGCACTCTTTACTTTTATAGAACATTTTTCATCAAAAGAAGCCGTTGATAATGATGCTGTTGATGAAGCATATCTCGCTATGAGTGATGAAGAAAAAATTGCTAAACTTCTCATGGATGGGGATAAGGACAGGATGATTCCTCTAGTCGAAGAAGCGCGTAAAACAATCGCTCCTGAAATCATTGTAAATGAGATTTTAATAAACGCCATGAAAGTCGTTGGTGAGCTTTTTGGTTCAGGACAGATGCAACTCCCTTTTGTACTTCAATCTGCGGAGACTATGAAAAAAACAGTTGACCATCTCAATCCTTACCTACCAAAAGTTGAAAAAGCAGTTGATACAACACTAGCACTAGGAACTGTAAAAGGTGATGTTCATGATGTTGGTAAAAATCTTGTAGATATCATCCTCTCAAACAATGGCTACAAAGTCAAAAATCTTGGAATTAAAGTTGAACTTGATAAATTTTTAGAGACTATGGATACTGAACATATCTCAGCACTTGGAATGAGTGGACTTTTAGTAAAATCAACACAAGTTATGCTTGAAAATTTAAAGACTTTAAAAGAGAAAGATATCAAGATTCCTGTTTTGCTTGGTGGTGCTGCACTTACTCGTGCGTTTATAGATGACTTTTGTCGTCCTGCTTATGATGGACCTATCTTTTACTGTAAAGATGCTTTTGATGGCGTAACAGCTATGAGTCGCATAGAAGCAGGTAACTTTGATACAAATCTTCATCCTGATGCTCCTGTTATAGAGAAAAAAGTTGTAAAAGAAGTCATCATTCCTCCATTTGAAGAGCTTAAAATGCCTTCTCGTGATGTCAAAGTTCCAACGCCTCCATTTTGGGGAAGACGAGAAATAAAACTTACATCTCAACAAATTGAAATGGCATTTGAATGGATAAACCATCGCATCCTTTTTAAATCTCGTTGGGGTTACAGTTCTAAGGGTATGACAAAAGAGGCGTATGAAAAACAGCTTGATGAAGTAGTTTGGCCTGCGTATGAAAGACTAAAAGCACAGTTTTTAGATGAGAAACTTTTTGAACCAACTATCATTTATGGGTATTGGCCTTGCAGAAGTGATGACAACTCTCTGCTTATTTTTGATGAGAGTGAGGGTTATTTTAGTGAAAGTGAGATAAACCGTGAACCACTTGACAATGTTATGGGCAGAGCAAAAGAGATGTTTAATTTTCCTAGACAAAGAAAACAACCACATCGTGCTCTGAGTGACTTTTTTCACAGAGATAGACATGATGTTATCGCGCTTACTTGTGTAAGTGCAGGAGCTAAACTGAGCGACGCTGAGCGTCTTATCTATGATGAGGGAAACTATACTGAGTATTATCAGTTTCACGGGCTTGGTGTAGAACTAGCTGAAGCACTTGCAGAGATAGCACATAAACAGATTAGACTTGATCTAAATATAAGTGAGGGAGAGGGAAGCAAACTAAGTGATGTTCAGATGAATAAATACCAAGGTTCTCGTTACTCTTTTGGCTACGCGGCATGTCCCGACTTAGAGTTGAACCGTCCTCTCTTTAATCTTTTAAAACCTGAAGAGTTTGGCATAGAACTCAGCGAAACATTTCAGATACACCCAGAACAATCCACTTCTGCTCTTGTTGTCTATCATCCAAACGCAACTTACTATAATGTATAGATATTGCGTATCCACAAAGTCTGATACCCCTACAGTAACCTAATCCAGCTTAACATTCCAAGGCAATAATTCTTCAAGACTTTTATCTTTATATCTATGAATTGG
>JASFZD010000116.1:0-4011 GCA_045046645.1 Sulfurimonas sp.
CCAAACCCCCTTCTTCTTGTACGACATAACGAACACTTTTAAAACTCAAAAAAATCTCACCTCAGACATAAAACATTAGATAAATAATAAACAGTTATAATATCAATAATAAATTTTATACATAAGTAGGAATATGATAACAAGAGAAAATTTTAAAAATGTTTTAGAAAAACTTGGCTTTGAAACTAAATCTGATATCTATACTAAAAATTTCAATGAATTCAAAACTAAGCTAAAAGTAGATTTTAAAAATGAAAAGCTTATTTATCCTGAAAATGATGGACTTAAAGTAAATGATAAAACTACATCAAATTTCACAAGTGCTGAAAACTTTGTAGTATTTGAATGTGTATGTAAACTTTTGAATCAAGGGTACAATCCAAAGAATATAGAACTTGAACCAAAGTGGCAAGTAGGTCACGGAGCAAGTGGTGGTAAAGCTGATATACTTATAAAAGACAATGATAATAAAACTCTTTTAATCATAGAATGTAAAACAGCAGGTGATGAGTTTAAAAAGGCTTGGGATGCAACACAAATAAAACCAACGCAACTATTTTCATATGCCCAACAAGATAGAGATACAAAGTTTATAGCACTCTATGCAAGTGCTTTTGTAGATGATGAGATTAAATCTAATTATTATCTTATAAATTTATCTGATGATGATAAAAGACTATTTGAAAACAAATCATTAAAATCATACAGTGATGCAAATACAGTAGACAATATCTACAATGTTTGGAGTGAAACTTATAAAAAAGAGTTTAAAACAAATGGTATATTTGAAGAGAATAAAGCCTACTTTATAGGAATAGAAAAAACAAATATAAATGATTTAAAAATCGTATCTTCAAACGATATAAAAGGTAAATACAACGAATTTGCAACTATTATGCGACAACATAATATTGGTGGAGCAGAGCGAGCTTTTAATGTGTTAGTCAATCTTTTCTTATGTAAAATTATTGATGAAAATAAAAATATAAAAAATGATAAAAGTGGTCTTGAATTTTATTGGAAAGGTATCTCTTATGATGATGCCTTCTCTTTGCAAGATAGACTTCAAGAACTCTATAAAGTGGGTATGTTTGATTTTTTAAACGAAGAGATAACTTATATCTCTGATAAAGCTATTGATGATATGTTTAAAATCATAGATTTAGATAGTTTGAAAATAGATGTAAAAAGTAAATTTAGAGAACAAAAGTTTTTTACAAACAATGATTTTAGTTTTTTAGATGTACATAGCGAAGAGTTGTTTTATAAAAACTTTGAAGTGTTGCTAAAAGTTGTTGAGATGTTCCAAGATATACGACTTACGGGAGTAGAAGACAATCAATTTTTAGGAGATATGTTTGAGGGATTTTTAGACAATGGTGTAAAACAAAGCGAGGGTCAGTTTTTTACCCCTATGCCAATAGTGAAATTTATAATCAACTCACTACCTCTTGATAATATACAAAAAATACACAACGAACCAAAAGCGATAGATTTTGCTTGTGGTGCAGGACATTTTTTAAATGAAGTTGCAAAAGTATTTACTACGAACGAAGTTGTGGGAATAGAAAAAGAGTATAGACTTTCAAAAGTAGCAAAAGTTAGTGCCTTGATGTATGGACAAGAGAATATAAATATAGTTTACAATGATGCCCTAACACAAGATACAGAGATAAAAAATGATAGCTTTTCAGTTCTTGTAGCAAACCCTCCCTACAGTGTAAAAGGTTTCTTAGAAACATTAAGTAAAGATGATATTGAAACTTATGAATTAACAAAAACTATAGAAGAAAAAAGCTACACAGCAAACAACTCTATTGAGTGCTTTTTTATTGAAAAAGCTAAACAAATCTTATGTGCTAATGCAGTTTCGGGGATAGTATTACCTAGCTCTATTTTAAGTAAGGGAGATGGTGAAAATACTTATGTAGGTACAAGAGAGATACTTATAAAATATTTTGAAATTATTGCTATAGCCGAATTTGGATCTGGTACATTTGGCAAGACAGGAACAAATACAGTAACACTATTTCTAAAAAGAAGAGATGACACTCAAAATATAGTGGGAAGATATAAAGATTTTATAAATAATCTTTTTATAAGCAATAAAAATACTCAAAAATTATTTAAAGATAAAAATTTGATTGAGGATTATAGTACTCATATAGATATTAAGCCTGAGATTTATTTAAGTATGTTTGAAAAAGAACTAAATCAAGATATATTTAAACACGAAACTTTTACAGAATATAAAGCAGAGTTTGAAAAATTAACAGTTACAAAAAATAGAAAAACTAAAGCTTATTACAAAGCATTGACCAAAGAAGAAAAAGAAGCAAAAGAAGCATTAGAGCTATTGAAATATATTAAAGGTATAGAATCTGATAAACTTTATTATTTTTGTTTGGCAAGTGAAACTAAAAAAGAAGTATTAATCATAAAAGCTCCAAGCGATGGAAAAGAAAATAAAAAGTTCTTAGGTTATGAGTGGAGTGGTAGAAAAGGAAATGAGGGTATTCAATATAGTGGCGAAACTTTAAACAATATAAATACACCACTTTACAATCCAAATGACAAAGATGATACAAGCAAGATAAATAGTCTAATAGCTAAAAATTTCCTAGCTAAAAATATTGAAATACCAGAAGAATTAGAAAAGTTTGTTTCAAAAGCTAGATTGGTTGATATTCTTGATTTTTCTAGGAAAGACTTTAATAAGGCTCTTGGGTTAAATACAAAAGAAAAGATTGATATAAAAACTAAATGGGAGTTAGTTAAATTAAATGATATTATTGAACTTTTTGATAAAAATCGAAAACCAATTAAAGAGTCTGAAAGAAAAGATGGAGACATGCCATATTATGGTGCTACAGGAATTATAGATTATATTGATGGTTATACACACGATGGTAGATTTTTGTTAATAGGAGAAGATGGAGCAAAGTGGGGAGCAAATGAAGAATCATCATTTATTGTAGAAAATAAATTTTGGGCTAATAACCATGTACATATCTTAAAAGTAACAGAAAAAATACTTGATATTTATTTAAAAGAATTTTTAAATCAAACAGATTTAACAATTGAGTATATTACGGGTTTATCCGTAAGAAAATTAAATCAAAGAAACTTATTAAATATCAAGATACCTCTTCCTCCTCTTAATATTCAAAAAGAAATAGTGGATGAGTGTGAAATTATAGATAAAGATGCTGAAAAAGAAAACCAAAATATTGAAGCTTTGAAAGATGAGATTGAAAATGGAATAAAACTAAGAAGTAGTAATTTTTCTAAAGTGCAGTTATCAGATATTGCAGAGTCTATTTCAAGTGGATTAACTCCTTTAAGGTCAAATTCGAAGTTTTGGGATAATGGCACTGTTCCATGGTTAAAGACTGAACAATTAAATGATAAATATATTTATGATACAAATGAAAAAATCTCAGAAATTGCTTTAGAAAAAACATCTATAAAAATAAACAAAAAGAACACCTTGTCTATCGCAATGTATGGAGAAGGTCGGACACGAGGTAGTGTTGCAATTTTGAAAAATGAAATGACAACTAATCAAGCATGTTGTAATGTATATATAGATGAGAAAAAAGGATATTATGAATATGTATATTACTTTTTAAAGACACAGTACCAAAACTTAAGAAGTTTGTCTTCAGGTGTAAGACAAAACTTAAATACTACACATATTAAAAACTATAAGATTCCTTTGCCAACATTAGAAGTTCAAAAAGAGATAGTTTCTAAAATAGCTATCATAGAAGAAAAAATTTCAAAGTCTAAAATTATTGTAGATACTGCAAGTAGTAAAAAACAAGCTATTTTAAGGAAGTATCTATAGTGAATAAGTTGACTTTAAAAGATGAATTAACAGAGTTTCTACTTTATACAACTAATGAAAGCGATATAAAAGTAGAAATTTTCATGCACAATGAAACTGTTTGGCTACCTCAAAAAAGAATGGCAGAGCTTTTTGGTGTAGATGTTTCAACCATAAATGAG
>JASFZD010000117.1:0-16105 GCA_045046645.1 Sulfurimonas sp.
GCTTCTTGTTCGAGTTTTTTCATTGTCTGTATTTCCATAGTATCTCCGCAAGTTTTATTACATCTATAATAAAATTATAAGAAGTTTTTACTTGATGTATGCTTTAATGATCTCTTGACGCTCTAAAGGTCTGTTTCCTCCACTTCTTCCAGTAGTTGCAACATCGTTTAGCTTTTTAAGTGTTGTAAATGATTCAGGTGTAATTTGACCAAAAATAGTGTGCTTACCATTTAGCCAAGGTGTAGCAATAGTTGTTATAAAAAACTGGCTTCCATTTGTCCATGGACCTGCATTTGCCATAGCAAGTATGCCCGCTTTATCAAATACTCTGTTTTTGAACTCATCTTTAAAAGGTTTTTTCCAGATACTTTGGCCACCACGACCAGTCTCAGTTGGGTCACCACCTTGAATCATGAAGTTTGGTATAATTCTATGAAAAGCGATTCCATTATAGTAACCGTTTTTTATATGAGTTGTGAAGTTTTCAACAGCCAATGGCGCAATTTCTGGAAAAAGTTCAATCTCGATATTTCCTTGAGTTGTTTGGAGTACAACATGTGGGTTTGCAGCAAAGAGAGTTGCAGAGAGTGTTAGTAGTAGTATAAATAATCTTTTTTTCATATTAGTCCTTTGTATTTTCATCAAAATCTAGTGATACTGAGTTGATACAGTATCTTTGTCCTGTTGGTTCTGGACCATCAGGAAAAACATGCCCAAGATGCGCATCACATGCAGCACATCTAACCTCTATTCGCAACATGCCGTGTGCCATGTCTTTTATCTCTGTTATTGCTCCTTCTATTGCTTCATAATAACTAGGCCAACCAGTCCCAGAATCAAACTTTGTATCTGATTCAAAAAGTGGGGCATCACAACAGATACATTTGTAAATACCAGTACCCTTATAATCATAAAACTTTCCAGAAAAAGGTGCTTCTGTTCCATGCTGCCTTGCTACATAAAAAGCCTCAGGGCTTAGTCTGTCTTTCCATTCTTGGTCACTCTTCGTTATTTTCATACTCTTCCTTTAGTTTATTGATAGTTTCACATTTCTTTTCATAGATGATAGTGACACTTTTTTTAGCTAAGCCAATAGCGTACTCTACTTCTCCAAAATTTGAAAAACAAGTGTCTAGCAATATGATATGATCTGCGTTTAGTTCATTTATATCTGCATAATTTGCTAATAAAAGAGAGTCTAAGCTTTGGTTTATAAGATTTTGAGAACTATCAAGCAGATAACTTTTTTCTTCTATAAAGTGTTCCAAATCATGATGAAGTTGCTCTTTACTCAAACTGTTCCCTACAATAAGAATACTTTTTGCCTCTTCATTAAGTAAAAGTTTTGAAATAACAAGAAGTGTTTTCGCATGTTGATTGGCTTGATAAAAAAGAATAGTCTTAGTATCTGCTGTAAAAGATTTTGTAAAGCTATATTTAGCATTTTTTGTTTTTTTATTGACCAATAGTAAATTTGCATTTTTTTGTATATGTCTTAGATAATCAATAAAATAATCTTCATATAAATTTGCATCATCACACATCAGAAACTCAGCGATTTTAAATTTCTTTTTTAAGAGTATATTGTCTATGTATAATTTCTCTTTTATGGGTGATTTATTGAGTTTTTTGAGATGTAAATTGACTAACTCTAAAGGTGTTAAAATAGAGATTTGTGTGAGGTCAATATCTATAATGGCATGTTCAACTATATCTAAAATCTTTTTTTTGAATATATCGCATGAAAGTACTGTTGGTTTGATGATAATAATTTTTTCATCTCTGTTTTTAAGAATATGTAAGATAGCTTTTAAAAGTAAAGTATTACTTTTACCACTTCTTGAAACAGCGTTGAGTATTTCAACTCCAGAGATGCTAGCATCTATAAAATTTATCTGCTCTTGTGTACAAATTTCTAAAGCATTGTTATTTTCTAAAATAGTGTACTGAATAAGTAAATTTCCAATAATATCTTTACTTGGCGGTAGTGGTAACTCTGAACGTTTTACGTCATGCAATTTATCTAAAATCACCTCTTGTGTGGAGTCATTAAAGATAACCCTATCTTTAGGTAAAAGCTCTTGGAATGAATCATTTAGATGTTCGTACTCGGCAGTGTTTAAATTTTCCATTAATAGATAGTTGAAGATTGGTACACTATCATGGTGTGTGAGTTCATTAAATTTTTGATTGATAAGATTTTGACTCTTTTGATAAGAGAGTGTAGAATTAGAGCTTTCTTGTTGCTGCGCTTTTTCAACTGTTGCATTTTTTAAATCATCATATGACCACTCTTTTTTTTCAAAGATATAAAGACCTCGTGACTCATCGAGTAACATAAGTGGGATGTGATAAGTGTTTGTATGATGAAAAATAGTTACATTATTAAATAATGAAAAGGAGTTTGAGATTGAAACTGCTTTTAATTGTTTAACAAGTATAGAATCTACAAGAGAGAGCGATGTATTATCTTTTTTAAATAGTGAAGTGAAAAAAGATAAGTTCATAAGTTAAGAAAAGAATGCTGTCACCAAGGGTGACAACATTAAATGATTATTTACCAGCAGCAACACGGTCTTTAAGACCTTTACCAGCTTTAAACTTTGGAACCATTTTATCTTGAGTAGTATAAGTTTTGTCAGTACCTGGTACTTTTCCACTTTTACCTTTTTGAAGAGCAGCAGAAAAACTACCGAAACCAACTAAAGAAACATCTTCTTTCTTAACTAATGCAGTTGTTACAGCATCTGTAAATGCTTTAATTGCTGCTTCTGCTTCTACTTTAGTTTTGTAGTCGCCACTTGCCTGTACTAATTCAACGAATTGAGCTTTATTCATAAATATACCCTTGGATTGAAATCTTTGTGAACCCTGCATGCACAAGTTCTTATACATGAAATAATTCAGCTAAAGATACTTTATAGTTTATTTGCTTAAATTTTTCTTCTTTTTAGTTGTTTTTGCTAAAAATCGTGAAATTTTTGCTTTTTTTAGTCCATATTTAGCCTGTTTTAAGAGCTTGATGAAAAATATAGGTGGATTGTGATGAATAATAAATGATGATAATTCTTTCATTTTTTGGTATTTATCTGCATGTGAATGTATAGATAAAAACACATCTTCTAGTCCGTCTCTCTCATTTTTAGTAAGTGCACTCATCTACTTACTCCTCTAACTTGTTGATTTTTCTAACAGCTCTTAGTATCTCATCATCATCTAGTTTTCCTAACATTTTCATAACAACACCAGCAGCTTGTGGTTTAGCACGAGCAAGCTTCCAGTCTTGATATGTACGCATAGAAATCCCAAGTGAATGTGCCATATCTTTTAGTGATATTTTTTTGCCATTGTTCTGAGACTCTAAAGAGTTATGTAGGATATTAAATAAATCATCAATTTGCATAGAAAACATTATACGGATTTAATACTTAAATATACATTTAATATAGTAAAATATTATATAAATAGTATATTACATACAATGAAAAGTATATAACTGCTAGATTGAAGTGTATAATATTAGTTAAAATATATAAAATGTACGGAAAACCGTGTAATTTTTACATATTTTTAGGTAAATAGAGCGACTAAGCTCTATTTAAAATTTTTAGATAATTTTAGGGTTTTTAATATTCGAGTAGGTCACTATAGTCGTATTTAGAAAAGTCAAGAAAAATTTTACCATTTTGCTTTATAACTCTGATATCTCTGTCGTAAACAGCTATAAACCTTTTTTTAATAACCTTTTTTTGATAGTTCTCAAGATTTAATGTTTTTAGATATTCCTTAAGCTCAACAATTTGTGTTTTTTCTTTATTTTTAGGAATCTTATTTTGAGTGTCCAATGTTTCAACTTCATGTATTGTATTAGAGCTTTGCGTTTGCATCTGCGCATTGATAAGTTCAAGTATATTTTTTAGTTGCTCATCTTTTGTACTATATACTTGTTCTATTTTATTCATCTCATCTCGTAACATCTGCTCTTTATCATCAATAAGTTTATCAATTTTTTGCTCAAGTTGAACTATTTTCTCTTTGAGTTGTTGGTTTTCTTTTTGGTAGAGAGATAAAACCATAGCTACCGTAGTTTTTGGCTTATTTATAGCCACTTGTTTAGTTTTTTCTTCTCTTGTTTCACTACTTTTTACACTATCAAGTGAGCTTTTTGTTACAATAATGTATGTTGTACCATTCTCTATGATGTAATTTAGCTTTTTTGCACGAAGTTTAGAGTTTAACATCTCTTTAGACATTTTAAAATGTTTTGAGTATTCATCAAGTGTAAGTCTCATTGTTTTCCTTTAGGCTGATTTTAACATAATTTGTTTTTTAATCTTATTAAAGGAGTTATGTAATATAATCGTACAATTAAACTACAGAGGAATTGATTATGAGTAAAGGGATTTTAGATATTGTAAAACCTGGGGTACTTTTTGGTGAAGATGTCCAAAAAGTTTATGCGCATGCAAAAGAAGTCGGGTTTGCTATTCCTGCTGTAAATGTTGTAAATACAGATTCAGTGAATGCTATTTTAGAAGCTGCTGCAAAAGTCAACTCTCCATTGATTATACAATTTAGTAATGGTGGTGCATCATACTTTGCTGGAAAAGGTTTGAGTAATGAAGATGAAAAAGCTGCAGTTGCTGGCGCTATTGCAGGGGCAAAATATATTCATGCTATGGCAGAAGTTTATGGTGTTGCCGTAATTCTCCATACTGACCATGCAGCTAAAAAACTTCTTCCTTGGATTGATGCACTACTAAAAGCTGGAACAAAACATTATAGACACACTAAAAGACCTCTTTACTCTTCACATATGCTTGATCTTTCAGAAGAGCCTTTAAGCGAAAATATATCGACATGTAAAGAGTATTTCGGACGTATGAACAAAATAGGCATGAGCATCGAGATAGAGCTTGGTGTAACTGGTGGAGAAGAAGATGGCGTTGACAATACAAACATAGATAACTCACTCCTTTATACACAACCAGAAGAAGTTGCATTTGCTTATGAAGAACTAAGTCAAGTGTCGCCTCATTTTACAATTGCTGCTTCATTTGGAAATGTACACGGCGTTTACAAACCAGGTAATGTAATGCTCACTCCTAAAATCTTAGATAACTCTCAAAAGTATATTCAAGAAAAATATAATACTGCCGAAAAACCTGTAAACTTTGTATTTCATGGCGGTTCAGGTTCACTTCCAAGTGAGATAAGTGAAGCTATCGGTTATGGTGTTATTAAAATGAATATAGATACAGATACACAGTGGGCTACTTGGGATGGTGTTCGTGAGTATGTTGCAAAAAACAAGGACTATTTACAAGGTCAAATCGGAAATCCAGAGGGTGAAGATAAACCAAACAAAAAGTACTATGACCCTAGAAAGTGGTTGCGTGCTGGTCAAGAGACTTTAGTAAAGCGTACCATTGAAGCTTTTAAAGACTTAAATGCAATAGATAGAAACTAACTGTTTAATTCTTTGTAAATACTTTCTATACTGTTTGTATTAGGGTTTTTTATATAGTACATTTGCAGAAGTTGATTGAGTCTGTTATGATTAAAACGCCAAAAGAGTTTGGAGTTAAAACCTTCATCTTCCTGTATGGCAAAAAAGAGCTCTTTAGGAGTTAGATTTCCTTCATTCATTTTTATAACATGTAACATCAAAGCAAGCAGTTCATGTTCTGCTTCTTCTTTTCTATCATCATCTGCCAACACTTTTGTCGGTAAAAAAGCGTAAATTTTCCAGATACCTGCTATCATAAAGGCAACAAATGCTACCATCATCCATGTTGAAAGACTAATTTCCATTTATTTTCCTTAGTGTGTTTAAAGCTTTGTGCAGACTCTGTTTCTGCCACTATTTTTAGCATCGTAAAGTGCTGCATCAGCTCTTTTTATGACTGACTCTATGTTGATGTCGTGTGCTAAATTAATCTGTGAAATACCTATACTAATAGTAAAGTGTATATTTTGTTGATTAGCAAATTTTATATTTAGCTTTTCTGTTGCAAGTCTGATTTTTTGAGCTATAACTTCAGCCCCTTTTATATCAGTTTGAGGTAAAAGTAAGATAAACTCTTCACCCCCAAATCGACAAGGGATATCACTTTTTCTGGAAAATTCTTGTAAGGTTTTGGCAAAATTTATGAGTACTATATCTCCAACATCATGACCGTAAGTATCATTAACATTTTTAAATTTATCAAGATCCATCATCAAGAGTGATAAATGACTTTTATCTCTTTTTGCTAGTTCTAAACTCTGCTTTGCAACTTGAGAGAAATATCTTCTGTTGTATAGTTTTGTAAGTGAATCCGTGGAAGCTTGTAATTTTAAATCATTTTCTTTTTTCTTCATAGAAGTGATATCTCTCAGACTTATAAGGATTCTTTGGGGGTTTAAAAGCAAAGACATAGACATATTGACAAATATTATTTTATCTTTGCTTACACATCTCTTTTCAAAGTTTTTTATAAATCCAACTTCTTGAACTTCTTGCATGGCTTTTTTAGAAGGCTCTACATCATCGGTATGAGTCAATGCTATACAAGAAGTGTTTAATAATTCTTCTCTTGTTAATCCAGTTAAATGTAAGTACTCTGGATTAACATCTAAAAAATTTGACTCCATGTCTAAAACAGCAATGGCATCTTTAGAACCATTAAATAGAGCTTCAAAGATATGCTTTTGCAAAGAGAGCTCATTTTTTAATTTTCTTTGCTTGTTAAAGAAAAACAAAATAACAAGTAAAATCAAAATAAAGATTGCTAACATTTTTAAAATCAAAGTATAGTCAACCCCTTTATCATATTTTATTGCTAACCAATTATTAAGTATTTTTTGTTTTGATTTTTCATCTATATTGTGTACTGCTTTTTTAAAGATGTCAAAAAGTACAGAGTCATCATTTCTTACTCCAATTCCTAAGTCCCATGTTCCATCAAATTTAGCAGATATTTTAAGTTCACCTGTAAACTTTTTTTGAAAAGCGTAACCAACAGTTGCTAATGTTCCAATATAACCATATAAATCACCTTTGACTATTTTGTCTAAGCCATCTAGTAGATTGTCAACTTCGATTATGGTAAGTTTTGGATATTTTTCACGGAGTAGTTCAACAAAAGCATAGCCTTTAGGAATGCCGAGTTTTTTTCCTATTAGTTGATTAAAATCATTTGTAAAAGGAGCATCATTTTTTGTTGCCATCACTAAAGGGATTTGTAAATATGGATTAGTAAAATTAAGATATTTGTTTTTGCTAGGTGTCGGCATGACTAAAGATAAAATATCACATTTTCTTTGCTGTGCTAATGTTAATGATTCATTCCAACTTCGTGTAGGAATAAGTTTTATATCTGTATGTAAAAATTCTTTGATAAGCTTAAAATAATCAGCACTTATTCCAACATGCTTGTTTTCTTGAAGTGACTCAAAAGGCATCCAAGCTGGATCAATACACATGGTAATGTACTTTTTCTTTTCTAAATAAGCTTTTTCTTTTTCACTGAGAGCAAATTGATGTGGTTCTTTGTAAATTAAATCTTCAAGGCTAATTTTATTTTTTTGAAGACCTAGTACACTGTAAACATCTATAAATCTTTGAATTTTATGTTTGTCTATCGTTCCTAATTTTTTATTATGGATATAAAGTAATTTTTTTAAAGTTCTTGCTTCATAAAGCAGAGCGGCTTCTGTTTTATTTTGAGAGTTGTATTTGTGGCGTATAACATCAACTGTTTCATCGACATGTAAAAATGCATATTTCCAACCTTTTAGAGTTGCATGGTTAAAATCATCTACAACTTGAGGACTCTCACTAAGCTCTTGTTTGGAGGTAAAGAGTATATCGCTATAAAAATCAAAACCATAATCTTTGGGGTCCCATATATCATAAGCAATAGCTTTTTTATCTAAAAAGTATGTTTCATTTGAGTAGTAATATGAAGCTATATCTGTTGATTTATTGAGCAGATTATCAGACTTAAAATCTGGAGTTTGAATGTTCATGTCATTAAATGAGACACCATTTGAAGCAAGCATAGCAATCATTGCTGCACTATTTAAACCACCTTCGTCAATCATAATATTTTTGTTTTTAAAATCTTGTATAGATTTTATACCAGATGATTTGAGGCTAACCAACACATGTGGAGATGATTGAAATATAGCATTAAGGAGTACTATATTGTTTTGCCCTGTTTTGTTGAGAATAATATTTGAGTAGTCGATGGCAAAAGCATGTCTTTTTTCTCTAACGGTTTGAAGTAAATTAATGCCATTTTTATATTCATTAATTTTTACATCAAGACCAACATCTTTATAAAAGCCTTTTTCCTTAGCCATATAGTAACCAGCATACTGAAATTGATGTTTCCAATGAAGCTGTAACGATACTTTTTCTTTAGCTTGTAGACTACTAAAAGAAAAACTTATAAGGAGTATATTTATTAGTAAAGATTTAAATATATATTTCATAAAAACCTTTTTTACAGTAGTATACATCATTGTAAATAAAAATTTGCATATATTTAATATTTTTGTGAGATAATTTCATCGAAGGATAAAAATGAACGATAAAGTATTTACCAAACCGATAAAGAAACAGTTTGAATTTGATGAAGAAGTAGCCGCTGTTTTTGATGATATGCTTAAACGCAGTGTACCCTTTTATAAAGAATCTCAAGATATTACAGAGTTTTTTGTGCATAAAAATTTGAGTGAAGATGGGATTGTGTATGATTTGGGATGTTCTACTGCTTCTTTACTTTTAAATATACACAGAGGTTTAAATGTAAACGCAAGACTTGTGGGTTTAGATAATTCAGAAGCTATGTTGGCACAAGCTAAACGCAAGTGTGAGGCTTATGGTGCAAATATAGAAGTGCTAAACGCAGATATACTTGAGTACGATTATAAAAAAGCAGATGTTTTTATAAGTAACTACACCTTGCAGTTTATCCGCCCTTTAGTTCGTGAAGAACTTGTCAAAAAGATAGCATCATCACTGAAAAAAGAGGGTGTTTTTATCTTTAGTGAAAAGGTCATAAGTCATCATGCGAAACTTAACAAAGATTTGATTGAGTGTTATTATGATTTTAAGAAAACGCAGGGCTACTCTGAGTATGAAATAATGCAAAAAAGAGAAGCCTTGGAAAATGTACTCGTCCCATATAGTGAGGAAGAAAATATTAAAATGGCAAAAAATGCTGGTTTTTCACACTGTGAAGCTGTTTTTCGTTGGGCTAATTTTGCGACTTTTATTGCGATAAAGTAAAGTCTAAAATTATTTTATCTCTTTATCTTTTCTATCATTTTCTACTAATCCAGAAAACAACTTACCACTCAAACCATCAATACTGAAAATAACAGCAATACCTACACCGAAGATACTAGCGCCAATAAAAAATAGAATTAAGCCTGTGCTCATAAGTCTCCTTTAATTTAAAAGGGCATTATACAACAATTTACCAAACATTTCTTTGTGGCTCTTTTTTGTCAGCTTTAAAAAATTCAACTGTTTCATCTTTTGCTTCTTTATAAGTAAAGATATCATCTTTGCCACAATCTTTGTGGTAGTAGCCTTGGAGGTCATAGTACTCATCGCAGTCACTATAATATTTAGCCGATACACCATGTTTGTTTACACAGCCAGAAAATAAAACAGTTATGAGAATAAAAAGTGTTAGTTTAATCATAATGTTTTTTAAGCAATTTATATACCTAAACCTTAAAACTTTTTTTTGTTTTACAAAATTCTGTTAAAAAACACTCATCACAGAGAGGACTTTTAGCCTTACAAATATAGCGACCAAAAAGAACCATACCTTGATGGAGTGCGTGAAGGTCGTTTTTAAACTTTTTAACAAGAGTGGCTTCTGTTGCTATGGCTGTTTTATCATCACTTAAACCTAATCGGTGTGCGACACGAAAGACATGAGTGTCAACTGCCATAAGGTTCGCACCTGTATACTCTATCATCACAACATTAGCAGTTTTTTGTCCCACACCAGCTAATGTTTGTAAATCTTTTGTATTTAAGGGAATCTCTCCGCCATATACTTCTATAACTCTTTGTGCCATGGCAATAATGTTTTTTGCCTTGTTATTAAAAAATGAACAACTGTTAATAAAAGCTTTTACCTCTGTTATGTCAGCCAGTGCTAAATCTTTTGGCGAGGGATATTTTTTAAAGAGAGGAGGGGTTAGAATGTTTACACGCTTATCTGTACACTGAGCAGAAAGTGCCACTGCTATGACTAATTCATAAGCATTTTTATAGCTAAGTTCTGTCTCTGCATCGCTATATTTTTGGACAAATTTTTTATGTATTTCTACTATCTCTTTTTTTGTTGCTTTTTTCATAAGTGAAGTTTATCCAAAGTTGTTTAATATCTATTAGTTTTTAGCTACTAAACTTTTGCCAACATAACTCAAGGAATGAAAATGAACAAGGTAACAAAACTTTTAACAACACTCATGTTTAGTGCAACTCTAGCAAGTGCTCAAACATTAGTAACTGTTAATGGATCTGCGATTACGCAAAATGATGTAGACACTGAACTGATGCAGGCTACTCAAGGTAGATTTAACCAAGTTCCTGCTGATAAACAGTTACAATTTAGAAAGCAAGTACTTCAGCAACTAATTGCTAAAGAGTTAGTATATAGTGATGCTAAAAAAACAGGTGTTCTTAATACTAAAGATTTCAAAACTGAGTATAAAAAACTTTTAGAAATAGCTAAGAAAAATATAGCTATTCAAGTTTGGCAAAAACAGCAACTTGATAAAATAAAAGTATCTCAAAAAGAGATGAAAGATTACTATAACAAAAACAAAGAAGAGTTTAACCAAAAAGAGAGTGTACATGCTCGTCATATCTTAGTTAAAGAAGAAGCAGATGCTAAAAAAATCATAGCACAACTTAAACCTTTAAAAGGTGATGCTCTTAAACGCAAGTTTATCCAACTTGCAAAATCAAAATCAACAGGACCTAGTGGACCAAAAGGTGGAGATTTAGGTTCTTTTGTAAGCGGACAGATGGTTCCTGCGTTTAACAAAAGAGTATTTAGTATGAAAGTTGGTACTGCAACAGCAACACCTGTTAAAACACAGTTTGGTTACCATGTAATCTACTTAGAAGACAAAAAACCAGCTTCAACTAGAAGCTTTAAAGAAGTTAAAAATGTTATTGAACAGCGTTTGAAGTTAGAAAAGTTCAAAACGGCTGTAAAAGCAAAAATGAAAGTATTAGAAAAAAGTGCTAAAATAGTAGCAAATAAAAAGAAGTAAATGCCAAAATCTCCTCTTTCTAAAATCACTTTAGAGGGAAGAGACTTCTTAGTAAAACGCGACGACCTCATAGACCCTTATCTTGCAGGTAACAAATACCGAAAACTCTATAAACTTTTAAATACTCCAAAATCAAAATACAGACAAATTATCTCTTATGGCGGAACACAATCAAACGCAATGTTAGCAATAGCAGCTATGTGTAAAGAAAAAACTTGGGAGTTTGTTTACTACACTAAGCCCATTAGTAAAGTTATTAGAGAGCAAACTTATGGCAACTATTTTCATGCAGTTAATTTGGGAATGAAGCACAGAGAGATAGATATAGAACTTTACAGAGACTATATCGCAACGCTAAGTATAAATTATGATGAGGATAGTTATATTATAGACCAAGGTGGTGCAGATACAAGTGCTTTAGATGGATTAGAAGTGTTAGCACAAGAGATAAAAGATCAGACTAAAGATTTAGATATCAAAAGTCTTGCAACACCATCAGGAACAGGAACAACAGCACTCTTTTTAGCACGAGCACTTCCAGAGTACATAGTTTATACTACGCCGTGTGTGGGAGATAGAAAGTATCTAATGGAGCAGATGTCCGCATTAGCAGAGATACCCAAAAATCTTATCATCTTAGAAGCAAAGAAAAAGTACCATTTTGCAAAATTATATCCTGAGTTTTTGGAGATATATAAGAAAACAAAAGAGGCAGGAATTGTTTTTGATTTGTTATATGCACCAGCTATGTGGTTAGCTCTTTTAGAGCAAACTAGCCAAAAAGTTTTATATATACATAGTGGTGGAGTGAGTGGAAATGAGAGTATGTTAAAGAGATACTCTCAAAAGTTTAGTCAATAAAAGTTACAGACTCTTTAAGATTTACTTTATTTGGTTGATAGCTATTTATTTTAGAATCACTGTCTGAATATCCTAAAACTACGCTATATAAAAGTGCTAGATTCTCGGGTGTTTTTAACTCTTTTGCAACAACACGACCAAACTCTGTAGTTGAACCTTGAGGACAACTATCAATGCCAAAGTCTTGAGCTGCCAACATGATACTTTGCATATATGCACCACAATCTATAAAAGCACCTTGGGCTTCATCTATATTTGCTTTGTCTGTGAATACAAATATAACTGTTTGTGCCCCAAACCATCTAAAATTATCTTTCCACATTTCGATTCTTGTTTCATTATCTTTTCTATCAACTTCCATAAGTTTATAGAGACCTGCTCCTGTAACGATACGGCGTTTTTTATAAGGATTTGTCCATTTAACAGGATAGTATTGAACATCTTGATCGTTCATGATGCCTTCATCCATTTTAGCAATGATAGCACTTCCTACTTTTTTAAGTGTGTCAGCATTACTGATTGCGTAAGTTACCCATGGCTGCATATTAGCACCACTTGGTGTCATTCCGGCTGCGTTTAAGATTTTTTCTAGTATATCTTTTGGTATTTTTTTATCTGTGTATGATCTTTTTGATGAACGATTTTTTAAAGCTTCTAAAACTGTTGGCATCTGAATTTCCTAATATATTTTCGCAATTATAGCAAATTAGATTCTAATATTTGCTTAGGTATAGATTTTTGTAATAATTATACTGTTATACTATTTAACTAAACTAACTTGACAAAGATAGACTCAACTTGCTATAATTACTTTTATAAATAAGGAGACTGACATGAACAACAGCAATATATTTGAAAAACTAACACACAATATGACTCAATCGATAGAGAGTGCTTTATCTTTAGCGTTGCATAATAAAAATCAAGAAGTTACTTCTGAACACTTTTTATGGGCACTATTAACAAATTCTGATTCTGTATTAAACCAGATGTTTAACAAAATGAATATTGATAAAGTTGCGATGGAGTTAGATATAAAAAGTGTGAGTGAAAAACTTCCAAAATCTTCTAGCGTAAACAAAGAAAACATAAGATTATCTAAGAGTTTTGTGCATACTTTAGAAAATGGTGCAGGGCTCATGACAAAAAATGGCGATTCTTATTTAGCAGTAGATACTTATATATTAGCTAATTTAAAAACAGAACCATTTTCTACAATTTTTCCAAAGTACATAGATGTAATGGAGTTAGCAAAAAATCTAGAAGCTTCTCGTGGCGGAGCAAAAATTGACTCTCAAAGTGCAGATGAAACTCTAGAATCTTTAGACAAGTATGGCATCGATTTAACTAAAGAAGCAGCGGAGGGAAAACTCTCTCCTGTAATCGGTCGTGATGAAGAGATAACAAGAATGATGCAGATTTTGATACGAAAAACAAAAAATAATCCTATGCTTTTAGGTGAACCAGGTGTTGGTAAAACAGCACTTGTCGAAGGTCTTGCACAAAGAATTCAAAGTGGAAATGTACCAACATCTCTGCAAAACAAAAAACTAATAGCACTTGATATGAGTGCTTTAATTGCAGGTGCAAAATATCGTGGTGAATTTGAAGATAGACTAAAAGCCGTGATAGATGAAGTAAAAGAGAGTGGAAACATTATTCTTTTTATTGATGAGATTCATACTATTGTTGGTACTGGAGCATCTGAGGGGAGTATGGATGCAGCAAACATCTTAAAGCCTGCACTTGCTCGTGGTGAGTTGCATACTATTGGGGCAACTACTTTAAAAGAGTATAGAAAGTATTTTGAAAAAGATACAGCACTTCAAAGACGATTTTTACCGATAAATCTTGATGAACCAACAGTCAATCAATCTCTTCAAATCCTTCGTGGAATCAAAGAGCGTTTAGAAGCTCACCATAATGTAACAATTGTAGATAGTGCTTTAGTGGCGGCTGCAAGACTTTCAGATAGATATATAGCAGATAGATTTTTACCAGATAAAGCGATAGACCTTATTGATGAAGCTGCAGCTGAACTTAAAATGCAGATAGAGTCTGAACCAAATTCTTTAAGTGCATCAAAGCGAAAACACTCAGAATTGATGGTAGAAAAAGAAGCATTAAAAATGGAAAAAACTCCAGCCAATGAGAAGCGTCTTATTGAGATAGAAAAAGAGCTTGCAGATACAGATGAAGAGGTTAGAAAACTTGAATCTCAATTTCAAACTGAAAAAGCAGTTTTTGAAAAAATCTCTACTATTAAAGGGGAGATAGAATCTAAACGCCGTGAAGCAGAGCTAGCAAAAAGTAATGCTGATTTTAATCGTGCTGCTGAGATAGAGTACGGTGAAGTGCCAAAACTTATAGAGGAAGAAAAAACTCTTAATGAGCAGTGGGATAGAATGCAAGAAGAGGGAACACTACTTAAAAATAGTGTTGATGAAGCTTCAATCGCATCAGTCGTGTCAAGATGGACACATATACCTGTAAATAAAATGCTCCAGACTGAACAGACAAAGATACTACATGTTGAAGATGAACTTAACAAAACAGTTATAGGTCAAGCAAAAGCAACACATGCAGTTGCTCGTGCGATTAAACGCAACAAAGCAGGACTAAGTTCGGCTAATACTCCTATAGGAAGTTTTCTATTTTTGGGTCCAACTGGTGTAGGTAAAACGCAAACAGCTAAAACACTTGCAAAGTTCTTATTTGATAGTCAAGAGGCACTTATAAGAATAGATATGAGTGAGTATATGGAGAAACATTCAGTTTCTCGTTTGGTGGGCGCTGCTCCTGGTTATGTAGGATATGAAGAGGGTGGACAATTAACAGAAGCAGTAAGACGAAAACCATACTCAGTAGTTTTATTTGATGAGGTAGAAAAAGCACATCCTGATGTATTTAATATGCTACTTCAAGTTTTAGATGATGGTCGTTTGACTGACAATAAAGGAGTGACTATTGATTTTTCTAACACAATTATCATATTAACTTCAAATATTGCTAGTGATAAAATCATCAATAATACTTCAGGTGAAGATTTAAACGATGTCGTAATGGCAGAGTTAAAACAAGCATTTAAACCAGAATTTTTAAATAGACTTGATGATATTGTAATCTTTAATGCTCTAGGTAAAGAAGAGATTGCCAACATTGTAGATATCTTTTTTGCAGAAATATCTGCTAAAGTAAAAGATAGAGATATAGAACTTGTTCTAAGCCCTGAAGCTAAAGCTTATGTTGCAGAAGCAGGTTTTGACCCTGTTTACGGTGCTCGTCCATTAAAGCGCGCACTTTATGAGATAGTTGAAGATAGACTTGCAGATTTGATACTTGAAGGTAAAGTGAGTGAGGGTTCTAAAGTTGAATTTGTCATGCAAGAGGGAGCTATAAAGGTAGTGGTTTCATAAATCACTACTCCTTAAACACCTTTTAAGTAATTTTTTTGTATTATTTCGAACTTAATTTTTATATAAGGATATGTCGTGAAAAGAACATACCAACCTCATAGTACACCGAGAAAAAGAACTCATGGTTTTAGAGCGCGTATGGCTACTAAAAATGGTCGTAGAATATTGAACCGTCGTAGAGCTAAAGGTCGTAAAAGATTGTCAGTTTAGGCGGATTTAACACACTTAAACTTCACAAGGAGTTTTCGTATGTTTACAACAAGGGAAAAAATAGACACTCAAACAGTGTTGTACTTTTTTTTCTTCCTCAAAATGGAATTCACAAAGTAGGTTTTACCGCAACAAAAAAGTTAGGTAATGCAGTTAAACGCAATCGTGTAAAACGCAGAATGCGGGCAATGTTTCGTGAATACTCCAATACTCTTAAAGATGGAACTTATGTATTTGTTGCAAAAATTGGACTATTTGATAGCTCGTATGAACAACTTGACAACAATTTTAATAAAGTGCTAAAACAAGCTAAAACATTAAAA
>JASFZD010000118.1:0-15806 GCA_045046645.1 Sulfurimonas sp.
GGGTCTTTTATCTCACCTGTTTTATGGTCATGGTAAGTTAAACCTTTTATCTTCATCTCTTTGTACTGAGGAAAAAGTTTTTTAAATGACTTGTATGTAAACTTAACAGTAGTTTTTGCTTTGTGTATCACTTGAGCAATTTGATCAAAGATAAGTGGCATTTCATAACCACTCTCATCTATCACTCTTAGGTTTTTAAGTTTTTGTAAGGCTCTAAAGTACTCAAAGGTATAAGAGCTTTTAGATGCTCTTTTTTCTTCTACTTCAAAAGGACAGTTTGCCACCATCCCTGCAACTGATTTCAGAGGTCGTTGTTCAAAAGCTATAGTTTTATAACTCTCTAAAAGCTCTTCACTTACCAAATCGCTGCCAAAGTCTTTTTGTTTGGCAAAAATTATCTCTATCTCTTGCTCAAGCATTGCTCTTGATACAGAGTTTTCATAGTTAAGTTTTCCCTCGCTATCTTTTCCATTTCGTTTTTTACTCTTTGTTGCGATATATTCACCAACAGTTAAAAAAGCTTTTTCTTGAAGTATTTCTTTGTTATGTCCTATACCTGAAAGAACTGCTTTGCCTTCGCTATCACTTGGTTCTTCACTCTTGCGATTTGAAAAATAACCTCTATGTTTAGCAAGATGAATCATTATTCGAGAAAGTTCTTTGTTGTCTAGTAAAGAGTAAAGAGCTTTTTTACGCAACTGCCAAACATCAATCTGACCCTTATTTCCAACAAAAAGATGTTCAAGTTCATCTTTACTTATTATGGAGTTTTTAAGTAAAAGTCTTTTTATTGCTCGCAGTTTTTGAGCCTTTCGTTTAGTCGTTCGCCTTGCACTTCTAGCTTCACGACGAGGGAGAGCCAAAGACTTACCATCTTTTGGATGTTCTGCAATAGTAAATATCCTAACACCGCTATCAATAATTTCACTATTATTAGAATTTTTATCATCCATTTTAGCTAAAGCCCAACCGATAGAAGTTATTCCTAAGTCCAATCCTAAAATTATCTTACTCATTTCAATTTCCTTTAATGAAAATAATTATATCATAACCTATTAGTTTATCCGAGTGAGAAACGAATGGGCTATAATAAACAGGTTTTCGGTTTTCCTGTGCAAGGCTCTGACTACTAGTCATCCTTTTAACAAAACCGTTTTCTTAACCCTCTTAAAAGATAAAAATTATCCTTAAATACAAAACTACTTTATTTCATCTAAGATTTGTTAATCTTCTTTCGTTAAAATTCTATCAACTTAACAAAACACAAGGATTTATATATGATCGTAACAAACCCAGCTCCGGATTTTACAGCAACAACAGTTTTAGGTGACGGTTCTATCGTTGAAGACTTTAAATTATCAGAAAACATGGGAGAAAAAGGTACAGTTTTATTTTTCTATCCACTAGACTTTACTTTCGTATGTCCTTCTGAGCTTATCGCTTTTGATCATAGACTTAAAGATTTTCAAGACCGTGGCGTAAATGTTATTGGTTGTTCAGTAGATAGTCAATTTTCTCACTTTGCATGGAGAGAAACTCCAATCAACAACGGTGGTATTGGCCGTGTTGGTTACCCACTTGTAGCTGACCTTACAAAACAAATCTCAAAAGATTATGATGTACTTTTCGGTGAAGCAGTTGCTCTGCGTGGTTCATTCCTAATTGATGGTAAAGGTGTAGTTCGTCACGCAGTAGTAAATGACTTACCACTTGGTCGTAACATCGATGAGATGATTCGTATGGTAGATGCAATGCAATTTACTGACGAGCATGGTGAAGTATGTGCTGCTGGTTGGCAAAAAGGTGACGAAGGTATGACTGCTACAACTGAAGGTGTTGCAGAGTATCTTGGTAAACACGAGGGTGACCTGTAATTCTGGCACTAAATGCCGATACCCCTGTCGCTAAAGCGTAAGTGGGGTACACTTTCTCGTTTTAACTCTCTATGAGGGTTAAAACTTTTATGTAGCTGATACAGGTAGATAATATGCCACAGCGATTAACGATACAACAACACCTAGCCATATAGTTGGGATAAGTCTATATTTTAACTTCACATCTTTTAAACCCATAAAATAATCAATAACTAACTGCCCTTTAATAAAAGTAGTTAAAAGTAAAACGCTCACTAAAAATGAATTTACTAACTCTAATTTTCCTAATAAAAAAGCAAAAATTGTAAAAACAATTAAAACTATCCAAACCAATTCCAATTTCTTTGTCATTATTTTCACCTCTTATCTTATTATATACACTAAAGGAAAAAGTACAATCCAGAGTAAATCTACCATATGCCAATAGGATGCACCAGACTCCATTCCTACACAATTATCATGGGTATAACCCTGAATTTTAGTTTTATTATAGATATTAAATAGAACTATGGTTCCTAATAAAACATGCATAAAATGAAACATTGTCAAAAGAAGATAAAACATATAAAATTTATTTGTACTAAGCAAAAATAGCAGAAAATTCCATTATCTTATTTAGTAAAAACATTCCACCAAATACTATTGCCGCTAAAAGCCATTTTGCAGATATACTGCTTGACTCTTTTATGTTCTTTGATGAACTGTTTTGAATACTTTTTAATGCTTTAACAACAAAATAACTACTCGTGACTAAAATAAGTGTATTTATAAATCCAGATTGAGTATCTAGCGTTAATTGAGAAGTGTTAAACATCTCCAAATTATATTTTCTTGAAAAAGCATAACCCGTAAAAAGCAAGCCAAAAGTAATAAGTTCAAGATAGATTACAATCCATATTCCAAAATCACCTGGAGGATATATATCTTTTGCAACTACCTCTTTAGTCATCTGTTTTCTTTTGAAAATAAAGTGCTATATATTTTTCTAAGACCTCTAAAACATCCTCTTCATCACTTAAAGATTCCACGATAGAATGCATACATGCTTGATATGGGTCAAAACCTTTTACAATCAATTTGCCTGCATAAATAAGTAGTCTTGTTGAAACTGCTTCTTGAATATCTGTATCACTAAGTTGACGAATCTCTTTTGCAATATCAACAAGTTTTTGTGCCGTTTGTGCATCAACACCACTCTCTTTTATAAGTACTTCTTTTTCAATCTCTGGTTTTGGATAGTTAAAAGTAAGTGATATAAAACGCTGTTTTGTACTTGGTTTCATCCCTTTAAGTACATTTTGGTACCCTGGATTATACGAAACAACCAACATAAAATCAGGATGAGCTTCTATAACTTCGCCTGTTCTATCTATGGGCAAAACTCGTCTATAATCTGCTAAAGAGTGGAGAATAACAGTAGTGTCTTTTCTCGCTTCGATAATCTCATCAAGATAACATATACCACCATTTCTTACAGCTTTTGTAAGTGGTCCATCTTGCCAATATGTTCCCTCTTTATTTATTAGATGACGACCTAGTAAATCAGCTGCACTTAAATCATCATGACAAACTACGGTATATACTTCTCGTCCTAGTTCCTCTCCCATTGCCTCAACAAATCGCGTCTTTCCACATCCAGTAGGACCTTTTATGAGGATTGGTAAATCCATACCTGCTGCTGCATGAAAAAGTTCTACTTCATTTGATTGGGGTAGATAGTAAGTTTTTGACATAATTTTCCTTTATTTTGTTAAATTTATATAGACTTCAGGGATAACTTTTGGAAGCTTTTGACCGTCTCGAACTATAGCATAACCATCTCTACCAAAAAGATAACTCAAGTACTCTTTTGCATCTACATCAACAGTAATACAAAAAGTAGTAATACCCTTTTTCTTTACCTCTTCAACTGCTTTTTTTGTGTCTTCTATGCCATATCGTCCATCATATCTATCTTCATCATTTGGTTTGCCATCACTAATGATAAGAAGGAGTTTATTTGCATTTTGTTGTTTGTCCAAAATCTTTGCAGATTCACGAATAGCCGCACCCATACGAGTATAATAGTAAGGTCGCATAGCATCAATTCTACCACGAATTAAATCATCATACTTATCTTTAAAATTTTTAATAATCCCAAAATAGACTTTTTTGTTTTGCAAAGATGAAAAAGAATAAATAGCAAATTTGTCATTTAATTTTTCTAAGGCCTCAGCAAATACCATCAAGCCATCTTTAATAACATCTATAATTCTAATATCTTGCGTAATACCACTCTCGGTTGAGAGAGAAACATCGGCTAAAATAAGAGTTGCCATATCTCTAGTTTTTTTCTCATAAGTCGTGTAAAAATTTTGATGATGCATTGATTTGTTTTGATGCCCTAAATACTCTATCCAAGTATCTAAATTTAACTCATCTCCATAAGGCAATCTATCATTTTTAATTCTATCAAGTGCTAGTAAATCTAACTCTGATTGAATTTTTTTAACACCCTTCTTAAGTCTTTGAGGAAGTTGCATTGGCACTACATTTAGTGTTACTTGAGGTTTGATATTGACATAGTTTATAAGATATTTATCTTTTCTATAATCCCACTCATCTATGAAATGTCCTGAACCCAATGGATAAATCTCAGTCATATCTGGCTGCAAATCTAAATCCATTTTAATACGAGAAGATAAATTTGCCTGTTTTTTCCCTATGGTAATTTCATCTAAATCTTCTGCATGATAGAGTGCATCTTCATCAAAACTATCATCTTCCATTCTATCAACATTAACCTGTTCTAAAATACTCATCAAAGATTCTGGTAAAAATGCTAAAAAACCATCTGTTTCATGCGAATCATCAACTTCATTCGCCTTTTTTTTCATTTCTAAATTATCAGTTTTATCATTATCTTTCTCTCGTTGTAACTCTTCATCATCACTTTTTTTACTCTGCTTAGATGATAAAACAGATGGATATATCCATAAAGGATTTGGATAATCATTTATTAAATCTTCATTATTTTTACCCTCTAAAGATTTAAGAAATGCTAACTGTTGAAATGTTTGAGCTAAATATAGACTAGCTTCTTTATAAAAATTATAAAATCCTTGATATTTTGCGATGAGATACTCTTGTGCCTTACTGTTTTGCTCAATAATATTTTCACTATTTACATCGACTTGTGTAGCCATTGCTACAAGCCAATAGTAGAGCATTTCATTCTCTTCTTTTGTTTTAAAATAAGCAAATGATGCAGGTAAGTAGATAGATTTTTCATCTTGCCATGTAAGAAAAAATTCCTTCCCTAAAAATGAAACTTTTTGTAGTAGTGTTCTTGTAGTCTCAACATATCTTTTATCTGTGATATGCAAATCTTTTGCCTTATCACCACCTAAAAGATGGTGAAAAAGTGTTAGAGATGAAGAAATGTCTTTAAAGTAAACTCGCTCACTCTCATGAAACTTATTTACTTTTTTATTGAGATATTTATCCCAAACACGACCAATACTCTCTTCAAATTCTAACCAATAGTTAATCATCTAAATTATGCTTTCTCTTTTACAAAGAAACTTGTAAAATAAGTCATAAGTCCTAAAAACACTAAAGCACCAAATCCAGCTCTTAGCATATAAATACCGTTAATAGATTCTTGAGAATCCATAAATCCTATAAGGTCTGTTCCTACTCTTTGATCTAGTATTTGAACAATACCAGCCGCTGTAAGTGCTAATGTTAAGCCAACCATACCGATGTTCATCATCCAAAATGAAGTAAGTTCACGCTTTTGAGCAGCTTTACAATTTCCATGAGGTCTGCCTCTTAAAATTGGCATTGCATAAGATACGATAGTAAAAACAATCATTACATACGCTCCATAAAAAGATAAGTGACCATGAGCTGCAGTCAATTGTGTACCATGAGTATACATATTAACAGGTGCGAGTGTATGCATAAAGCCCCAAACACCACCTCCTAAAAATGCCATTACAGCAGTACCTTTTGCCCAAGTAAGTGCTATCTCATTTTCATGTTGTATTTTTCTATTTCTAGTCATTGTAAAAGCAAACAAAATCATTAAGAAAAATGGTAATGGCTCAACTGCAGAAGAGAGAGATCCAATCCATAACCAATACTCTGGTGCACCCATATAGAAAAAGTGATGTCCAGTCCCTAAGATTCCAGAAATCATAGTCATTGCAATGATTAAGTATAACCACTTATCAATATGTTCTCTATCAACACCAGTAGTTTTGATAAGTACAAACGCCAAAATAGCACCAAGAATAAGTTCCCAAGTTGCTTCAACCCATAAATGGACTGTAAACCACCAAAAGAATTTATCGGCAATAAGATTATCTGGTACATAAAATGCAAATAAGAAAAAGACTGCAAGACCTAGAAGTCCTGTAAGTAAAACAGTTGTAATTACTGTTCTTCTACCCTTAAGAATAGTCATAGAAACATTTAATAAATATGATAAAACGACTATAACAATACCTACTTTTGTAGGAAGTGGCTGTTCTAAAAACTCTCTACCCATTGTAGGAAGAAAATTATTAAATGTTAGTTCTGTTAACTCTGCATATGGTACAAAAAGATACCCAAGTATAGTTAAAACTCCAGCAACTGCAAATATCCAAAAAGTAATAATAGCTAACTTTGGACTCCAAAGTTCAGATTCTGTCTCTTCTGGAACTAAATAATAAGTAGCACCCATAAAACCGAAAAGTAAAAGAACAATCAGTAAATTTGTATGAACCATCCTTAAAACATTAAATGGAATTAAAGGAAATAAAAAATCTCCATATATATACTGAACTCCCATTAAAAGACCAAAAAGTAACTCTCCAGCTAAAAGAATTAATGCAAAAATAAAATACGGTTTTGCGACCGCTTGTGAACTATATTTCATACTCTATTATCCTTCAATTGTTGGTGGCCATTCATTGGCATCTACTTTTGATGTCCAGATTAAAAAATCTGCTAAATTATTAACTTCTTTTGGAGTTAAATTAAATTGTGGCATTTTTCTTCTTCCTGGTATGTCTAATGGTTGTGCTGCCATCCATCCTTGCATATAAGCCTTAAATGTCTCTTCATCAGAAGCACCTCTTCTGTTAAACACATTCATCAGTTCTGGTGCATAGTATGCTCCCTCTCCAATCAATGTATGACACCCAACACAGTCATTTTTTTCCCAAACTTTCTTACCAGCTACAACAGATTCTGTCATATTTACCTGATTTGAGCGTTTTGGAATTTGATGAACTGTATCAAAAGTTAAAGCAATAAATATCATAAGGGCGAACATTCCGCCACCATAATAGATATTTTTAGCCATACTTTTAGTAATTCGTTCAGTCATATATAATCCTATTTTAAATTCTACCTATGAGTAGTAATTGAAATATTAGCAAAAAAAAATTAATTCTACCTTTAAGTAGTAATTTATATTTTTTATTATAATATGACGATATAATAGAAGTTTAAAGGGACACTATGCAGTTAAGTAACACATCGCGATACGCTATAAGAATCTTAGCTTTTATAACAACGCAAAAAAATTCTGAACTAATTAATGCTACCGAATTGTCTAAAGTACTTGATATACCCTATAAATTTTTAACTAAAATAATGCTAAACCTTGTAAAAGTTGATTTTATCGTATCTATAAGAGGAAGAGAGGGAGGATACAAACTAAAAAAAGAGGCCTCTCAAATTAAAGTAAATGATATTTTAGAACTTTTTAATGACTCCATACAAGATGAACAATGTATTTTAGGTATAGATTTTTGTAATGGAATGTGTAAATGTGCCCTACATGACCAATGGATGGAACCAAAATTACTACTGCAAAAAATGTTTCGAGAATCTAGCTTAGAAGATATTGCTGGGAGAGGGTGTAAAATATAGTATCAATTTATTGAGCTACTTCTTTTCATTTTTTTAGAGGTGCCCTTAAATTTAAAACTATTTTAAACTTCTAACCTTTCTAAAAATACCAATATATATTTAAATAACTTTTTATTATAATACTTTCATAAGTAACCTTCTAGAATTGGAGTACACAAGATGTTAAAAACTACCGTATTTATAACAAGCCTTATCTTATCAACTCATCTTTTTGCTGATAATGGTGAAGCCAAAGTTTTATTTGATGAGGCCAAATGTATGAAGTGTCATGATTATAATTCATTTTCATATAAAAAAGATAAAATAAATAGCTTTAAAAAACTTCACACACAAGTACAAAGATGCGAATCAGGTAACCATGTTGGATGGTTTGAAGAGGAGATTCTTGATGTGACGAACTACTTAAACGATGACTTTTATCACTTTAAAGTAGAGAGTAGTAAGTAGTTTCTTTCTACTCAGCTTCTAAGCCTTTTAAAGACTTTTCACTCGCCCTGTTCGCTCTGTCATAATATCCATCATCATATGTAGAACAAGCACTAAATCCCAATATAACGAACAAGCTTAATAATAAAATCTTCATGAATATCCTTTAGACAAATTATACACTATTTTTTCCAACCAACTAAGATACCACCTAAAATAATTAAGCCTATGCCACTAAAAGTCAAACTATCAGGAAAAGCATCTCCTAGCATCCAGCCAAAACCTATGGCAAATGGAATATTTGTGTAACTAATAACACCAACAATACTTAGGTTCGATGCACTATATGCCTTTGTTAGCAACCATTGGGAGAGTGTAGAAATCACTGCCATAAACGCAATCAAAATCCAAAGCTTTAAAGTATGTGGCACGATAAAATCAGGAAATAAAAAAGAGACTGCGTTTGGCACTTCTACAAATGGAGCTAAACTAAAAAGTAAAGCTGGAAACAAAGTTCCAACCCCTACAAAAGAGAGAACGATAACCCTAGAATCATAAATATCTTTTATCTTTTTGATAGTTGTATAAGCTGCTGCCGCAAAAAATCCACCTAAAATTCCGAGAATATGTTCATACGATATCTGCATATCAAAAGGTTTTGTGATCAACATAACACCTAAAAAACCAATTAAAAGAGCAAAGACTGTTCGCTTACTTAAATGCTCATGAAGAAGATAATAAGCAAAGATGGAGACAAAAAGAGGTGAAGTTTTATTAAGTGTAATTGCTTCACCAAGAGGAATAGTTGTGATAGTGTAAAAGAACAAAATCATTGCAGAAAAACCAAAAAAACCACGAGTAAAAAGAAGATGAAACTTTCCACCTGTAAGTTTTGGAGGGGTATGCTTTAGAGTCATCAAAATAAGCACTATCCCTATCATATTTCTAAAAAAGACTATTTCCATAGCAGACATATCATCTGAAAGTATCTTTGCAATAGCCCCATTAAGTGCAGAAATCAAAGCACTAAAGAGCATAAAAAGTATGCCACTATCTATCTTTTTAAACAACTTTTTTCTAACCATTTTGTACAAAATTCATAGCTTTTGTATTGACATAAGCTAAATTATACCACTGTTTTTGAGGTGCTATGAGAGTTAAACGCGATGGGTTTGAACTTCTTGAAAGAGCTACATAAAACTGTGAAGGGGCAAATATTTCATTTGTTTGGATGATTAAGTCTTCTATGGACATTCCTTGTGATTTATGGATTGTTATCGCAAAGGCTAGTTTGATGGGAAACTGATAGATGCTAAAAACACTCTCTTCTACCGTCTCCTTTTTGCCATTTACTGTTTTTTCTTTCCACATTGCTTTACTCTGTGCAACTGCTTCAAGCTTAACTACTTTTTCATCACTCTTTTTCACATAGATATAACTATCATCTACATTAACAACTACCCCTCTCTCTCCATTAAAATAGTTCCAAGAGTTTCTTGTAAAAAGAATAGGCGAGCCTACTTTTAGCTCTAGCTCTTTTTCTATTCTAGCATCATTCATAAATCTATCTACTTCAGTATCTTTTGTTGATTTAACATGCTTTACGACTTGTGCTTCTTTAACAAAAAGGTCGTTATCTATAAACTCTAGTTGTGTTTTGTTATGCCTGCTAGCTGAGATATTTTTCCCAAATAAAAAGGTAAATTGACTCAAATCATTTGGCAGTGGTTTTATATACTTGTTAAGTTGATTATGCACATATTCATCAACAAAACCAAAACGCACTTGATGTAAAAGTTCTATAAACTTCACATCATCAGTTCTATAAATATGTGTGAGTTCTATTTTTTCGAGTGAAAATGTTTGCCAAGCCTCTGATTCAAAAGCGAAACGAACTTCTCCATTACCTCTAACAACAGGAGGAAGCTGTAAAAAATCACCAACAAGTAAAACAGTTCCATCAAACGCAGCCTGTTTTAAACGCAGTGCAATCATTTCAAATAAAGTATCACTTACCATGGAAATTTCATCTATCACGATTAAGTCCATACTAGATATCAGTTTTTTTATCTTCTTTTTTATCTCATATTTCCCATTTTTCTCAAGTTCTTCAACATCTGAGGCTATACCTAAATCTAAAAAACTATGCAGAGTTTGCCCGCCTATGAGTGTAGCAGCCATTCCAGTAGAAGCAAGTTTTGCAACTTTTTTTGCCTCACCCTCATAGTATTTTATGATCTCTCTTGTGATTGTTGTTTTACCAACACCTGCACCACCAGTCAGAAAAATATTTTGTCTGTTTTTGAGTTTATCTATTGTAACATCTAAGTAATTCATATTTGCATTTTAACCTTATTTAGTACAATTTTTGATAAATTTTTGTATGATTAGTCCAATATATATTAGGAATAAATATGTCACAAAGAATACTTATAGTCGAAGACAACAAAACCCTTGCAAATTTGATTGCAAAAAAGGTACAAACAGCTTTAACCTATGATGTTGATGTTGCTTACACTTTTCAAGAAGCAAAACTGTTTTTACATCAATACGATTATTTTCTGACTCTTTTAGATATCAATCTTCCTGATGCTCCCGATGGTGAAGTGGTTGATTACGCCTTAGTTAAGAAACAAAAAGTAATTGTTTTAAGTGGCAATATAAACAAAGATTTCCGAAAGACAATGCTTCAAAAAGATATTGTTGATTATGTGAACAAAAGTGGCGTTGAGGATATAAAATACATCATCCACACTATCCAAAGAATAGAGAAAAATAAAAATCATAAAATTTTACTTGTTGATGATTCTATGGTCGTTAGAAAAACAATGCAAACTCTTTTAGAAAATCTTAATTTTAATGTTATTTCTGTTGCACATGGTGAAGAAGCATTAGGAATGTTAAAAGTACACAATGATATTAGTTTAGTTTTAACCGACTACAATATGCCAGTTATGGACGGTTTAGAACTCACACAAGAAATCAGAAAAATGTATGATAAAAGAGTCCTCCCAATCATCGCTATATCTTCAGATAACAATGAAGAGACCATAGCACTATTTTTGAAAAAAGGTGCTAACGATTACATCAAAAAACCATTTTCAAAAGAAGAATTTTCCTGCCGTATACATAACACAATAGAGACTTACGAATACATTCAAATGCTTACAAACTATGATGTTGATTTTGATGATTTATAAAACAATAACCTCTCCAAAAGGAACCTCTTTCTCTTTTTTACTAACCCATTTTACTTCATAACTTGGAAACTCATTTGGGAAAATTCCTTCTAAATCTGTAAAATACAAAAGTAATTTCACATCATCAAAATTCTCTTTTACAAAGTCAAAAACAGGACGAAAATCAGTTCCCCCTCCCCCTTTTAACTCTACATCCAAATTATCCCCACTATAAAAAGTTTGATGAGAGTGAATTTTATCATCACATACAAACAATTCTATCTGGTAATTTTGTACTAAAGACATCAAAAAATTTACTTCACCTAGAAATGTGTTTAACAACTCTTCATCAACAGAACCAGAACTATCTACTGCAATGACGAGTCGAAAAGTTGTTGAGATACTTGAAGGCAGATAAATACCATAAGAGAGTAGCTTTTTACTTGGTGGCAAAAGTGTGTAATCATCTCGAAAATATCTATCAAGAGCAGATTTCAACTCCTCTCTCCAATCAATTTTCCCCATATAATCAAGATTAAAAAATTTCTCTATGGAGCTTGGTGCTTCACCCTTTTTAAACTCTTTGTCTAAAAGAGCGACGGCTTCCTCTGCTAAGAGTTGTTCTTGAAGTATCTCTTCTTGTAGCTGTTCACTTGTTTGTTTTTTTTGTGGCTTATCTTCAGCTTTAGTATCATCTTTTTTATCTTGAACATCATCAGCGTTATCTGTTTCATACTCCAAATCTTCATCTTCACGCAATATATCAGCTTTAAGCTCTGCGTAAATTTCTTCAGCATAGAGTCCAGCAAATCTTTTTCTATACTGTGCGCCATAGGGCAAATCAAGACCATTTTCAACAAGCATATCATTTATCGCCATATCAGTAGCCATCTGCCAAAGCCAAGTACTTCTGTTATTTCTTCTTGTCTGGTGTGCTAGTGAAGCGTGCATTGCACCATTTGCAAAAACAAACTCCATCTCACTAAGTTCAAGTTTTTGCATGTAGTCGCTGTTGTATTCTAGTTTAACTCCATCACTTCTAAAAGCTTCTATGTCATCATTGATTACAAGTTCTAATTTTGAGGCTAGTGTACCAAAGTAAGGATAGTTTACTAAAAGTCTTGCTTTAGCTTGAGATATTTTTTTAGCTAATAACATCTAACTCAACAGATAAGCAAACTTTTTTACCCAAGATTTAAAGACTTCAGAATGCTCCATATCTACTCCATTTCTTTGTAAATCTTGGACTATCATCACAGCAAATTCACTCTTTAACTCAAGCGTATAGTTTAAGACATTTTCTACTCTGCTTTCATCTTTTAAAACAGCACTTACAAGAGAAGAACTTAGAGCATATAAAACATCTACATCTTCACTGTATTCGCCCTCTCCTCTCTCTAAAATACGTGTAATATCTGGCAATCTACTCATAACCTTAGCAAAACTCAAAAAGCTAACCGCAACCTCTTTGCCTATCGCCCCACTTATAACATCCAAAAGCACATCTTTATCTACATCTGATTTAAGTATACTGTTTACATATTCCCAGCTTCTAGGAGTTGCAAAACTTTTTGTATCACTCTTTGCGTTAAAGGTGAACAAGTGTTCATTTTTTAAAGAGATATAGGAGATTATACTATTATCTATCTCTTTTTTATACGCCCAGTATCGCCAATCATCTACATCCACTTCCATCTCAAAGTGAACAAATCTATTGGCTAATGGTGCAGGCATTCTATAAGTTACACCTCTATCTCCATCACGATTTCCAGCAGCGACTATTGCCCAACCCTTAGGCAGGTCATACTCCCCAATGCGACGGTCAAGTATAAGCTGATACGCAGAAGATTGTACAGAAGGTGGTGCTGCGTTTAACTCATCTAAGAACAAAATTCCCTCACCACTTTTAGGTAAAAATGCAGGTGGTGCCCAGAGTGCTGTATGACTCTCTTTGTCATAAAATGGTATCCCTTTTAAGTCTGTTGGATCCATAAGTGCTAAACGCAGGTCAATAAACTCCATGCCTTTTTCATCTGCTATCTGTTTAATGATAGAAGATTTTCCAATCCCTGGTGCGCCCCAAAGAAACGATGGTACTTTTTGCTCAACTAAAGCTGTGATACTTTTTACTAAATTTGTTGCTCTCATTAAACCATCCATCCTATATTTTCACTTTGAATATGCTTTCCAAAACCTGCGTTTGTTTTGACCATTCTATCATACCGACTATCAAGTTGGAGTTGATAAAGTATGTCAATCGGTGTATTTTCATTTCTTGCTAAAGCCCCATGATACTCTGCATTTTCATAGGCTTTTTGTAAGAGTTCTTGTGATGTTGCACTATTTTCATAAAGTGCTTGTTTTATATCTTCTTCATCTAAAAGAAGTAGTTTTTCTATATTTTTTTCACTCAGATAACTATTTGAAGCTAGAGCAACATTTATAAAACCATCATTATGATTTAAAAGTTTCTCTTGCATCTCTAAAGTTAAACTCTCATTCCCTGCCAAAGCAACAGAGAACTTCTCTAATTTTTCAAATAATTTTTCATTTAATTCTATATTCCTAGCTATATTATCGCCAAAATATTCGTTAGTGATAAGCTCATTTAGAAGATTTAAATTCAAATTTTTATTGACAGATAATGCTTCTAAAAATTGAGGGTCTTGACTCTTAAAAAATCTTTTTTGCATAGCCTCATCACATACAACACTCATCGCTATTGCTCGTTTTATTTTTGGATGAAAGATTAATGGTTCAAGAAGGCTAATAGCATTTAAAATCTCTACATTTTTTGCTTGGGCAACAAGATGAATAAAACCTGTTGTTGCATACTGAACATTATGATTTCTTTCTATATTTTCGTAAAAACGCGAGATAAACGCAGCGCTTACATCTCTGTTGTCATCATTTTCAAAAAAGTCTTCACCATTCCACTTATACATCTTCATAAGCTTAAAAAACAATTCATGACTTATCATCGTGTTTTGAATAAAACTTTTAAGTCTCTCTTTGTCATGAGAGAGTTTCAAACTCATCAAAAGTGTATCTTTATCTATCTCTTTTGCTAACTCTTTTTCTAATGCATCAATACTTATAGAAGAAAATTTTTGACTCTCATACAATGCATCACTTGTATTTTGCTCATAAGGTGTCATCATACGCCCATCAACACTTAAAACAACCTCATCATTGAGTTCATTTATAACACTTATCTTATGGTGTTTCATTTGCGACATAAACTCATCAATAGAAAAAGCACGACTCTTTCCAAGCAGTAAAATCGTTTTATTTTGCAGTTCTTTTAAATTCATAAGTAAATTATACACAGATTTTTTAATTTTCATTATTTAGTTATAATTAACCCAAGATATTTAAGGATAAATCAATGAAACTATATGCTCCATGGGAAAAAGCTTTTAACCGTGTTTCTACACCATTTGAACACTTCATTCATGCACAAACAACTACAGGTTTAGTGCTCATGTTTATGACAGTTATTGCTTTGATTTTAGCAAATTCACCATTTGGGGAAGTATACGCTCATATCTTTCATACAAATATTGATTTTAATGTAGGAGGATGGAAACTTTCTCACACTATTCACCACTGGATTAATGATGGTCTTATGGCTATCTTTTTCTTTATGGTTGGTTTAGAGATAAAAAGAGAAATTCTTGTTGGAGAATTATCAAACATAAAAATAGCCATACTTCCCATACTCTCAGCCATCGGGGGAATGGCTATTCCTGCTCTCATCTATCTTAGCATCAACGCAGGAGGAGCTGGAGCGAATGGTTGGGGTATTCCCATGGCAACAGATATCGCTTTTGCCATTAGCGCACTTGTTCTTTTAGGCAATCGTGTCTCCCCTGCTCTTGTAACATTTCTAGTTGCTTTAGCTATTGTTGATGACCTTGGAGCAGTTATGGTCATTGCCATCTTTTACACAGAACAGATCCACTTTTTGCCACTTTTTTTAGCCTTTGGTTCATTTGCTATTATGATTCTTTTTAATCGTTTTGGTATTCACTCCATCCTAGCCTACTTAATTATAGGTACATTTATGTGGTTTTTCATGCTAGAATCAGGTGTTCACGCTACTATTGCAGGTGTCATTGCAGCCCTTGCTATCCCCTCTCGTCCAAAATTAACTCCTACTGATTTTACAAATCGCACTAAAAATTTACTAGATGAATATGACAATTATCCAGTCGCAACAGACCATACAATGCATGAAAAACAAAAAGCAATACTACTAAATATTAAAGACACTATAGACGCTGTTGGCTCTCCATCTGCACGGCTAGAACATGACCTACATCTTCCTGTGAGTCTACTAATCATCCCTCTTTTTGCTTTAGCAAATGCAGGTATAAGTATAGACTTTTCTTCTATCTCAAGTACCATTGTAGAACCT
>JASFZD010000119.1:0-18191 GCA_045046645.1 Sulfurimonas sp.
TTGAATCTCACCACCATAAGTTGCGTAATCATCTAAATCGATATTGCCCTCGGCTATGTTATACCCTATTACAGGTGTTACCTCATAGTTATAGTCACTGCTATAATCACTAGCTATTGCTAAAGTTCCAAGCATAAGTGCTGGAATAAGTAAAAGTTTTTTCATATTTTTTATTTCCTTAAAATTAATTTTGACATTTTATCACAAATAACTGATAGTATAGTGATATTCTATCTTGGATCTGTAATATATCCCGTTAAAGCTGAAATTGCAGCTACTGCTGAGTTGGCTAAATAAACCTCAGAAGAACGAGACCCCATACGACCAACAAAGTTACGGTTTGTTGTCGAAACTGCTACTTCATTATCGCCTAAAATCCCCATATATCCACCAAGACAAGCACCACAAGTTGGATTACTTACAACACCACCAGCATCGATAATAATATCCATGTATCCAAGTCTATATGCTTCTTTTAAAATCTTTTGCGTTCCTGGAGTAACGATTAAACGCACATCTTCATGCACTCTTTTCCCATCGAGGATTTCGGCTGCAGTTTTGAGGTCACTTAAACGACCATTTGTACAACTTCCTATAAAAGCTTGGTCAATTTTAATCTTATCTGCAACAGCTTGCGTTACGGAATGACCATTTGATGGCAAGAATGGATAGGCTATTACGGGGTCAAGATTAGCAACATCTATATCTAAAATAGTAGAATAGTTTGCATCTTCATCTGAATAATGAATCTTCGGTTCCCGAGCTAGATTTTTATCTGCTAAGAACTCTTTTGTTATATCATCAACAGCTACTATTCCACTCTTTGCTCCAGCTTCTATCGCCATATTACACATAGAAAATCTATCATCCATTGTTAAGTGTTTTATGGTTGAACCTGTGAATTCTAATGTTTTATATAAAGCCCCATCAACCCCTATCATACGAATAACTTCTAAGATAATATCTTTACCCGTTGTATATTTTTCAGGTTTTCCACTTAAATTTACTTTGATTGACTCTGGAACTTTAAACCAATTTCCTCCACTAATCATAGCAAAAGCAAGGTCAGTTGAACCCATACCAGTTGAAAAGGCACCCAAAGCACCATGTGTACAAGTGTGTGAATCCGCTCCAATGATAACGTCACCAGGGACTATAAGTCCTTTCTCAGGTAAAAGAGCATGCTCAATCCCCATATCATGTTCATCAAAAAAGTTTTTTAGTTTATGTTGTTTAGCAAAAACACGAGATATTTTCGCCTGATTTGCAGATGCAATATCTTTTGCAGGAATAAAGTGATCAAGAACGATAGAAAACCCATCAGGGTTAGCAAGTTTTGTTGCGCCACTTAGATTAAACGCAGAGATAGAGATAGGAGTAGTGATATCATTTCCGATAACCATGTCGATATCACAGCGGATAATCTCGCCAGCAAAAACTTCGTGACCAACATGCTCTGAAAATATTTTTTCTGTTATTGTTTGAGCCATTTGATAAACCTCTTATATATAATTAATTACACGATTATATCATAAGAGATTTAAAGAAAATATTGCGTCTATTTATTACTCTTTTTTTTAATGTTTTCTTCTATGTATTTAGCAACCGCTTTAAGCTTAGCATTATTGTACTTTTTCTTCCATGATGGCATATCTTCTTTAGCAGTTCCCCAATAGTGACCACCAAATTTTGCATAGAGATAGATCTGCTCCTCGCTTAGGAGAATTTTAGTTAAATTATAAGGGTACAAAAATTCTTTATTTTCTTTTGATTGTTCAACATAAACACTCTCACCATTACCAGTCACTCCATGACAGAGACTACAATTACGCACAAAAATCTTTTTACCTGCTTTCATTACTTTACTTGTAGCTAATGAGCTCCCATCAGACTCTGCTAAAAGATTCTTTACCTTTTTATCTCTATGTGAATTAAACTCATAAGATGTATACAAGGCTAGGTTGTTAATCTGCTCTTTGGTGTACACATATCTAAACCCAGGCATAAGCTCAGAGTGTGCTCCATAAGCATAAGCACCATTTGTAATTACTTTCGCCATTTGAGCCTGTGTTAAGATACTTTTACTTAATTTTCTTGGCTTCACTATAAGTTGCATGTCTGGATTAGTCTCACCATTAAGACCATGACAGCTTACACATGTTTGAGTGTATAACCTTTTTCCTTGGGCAAATTCTTCTGATTTTCGTATATCACTCGCACTAAGTACAAATGGAATCAAAAATAATAAAGCTAATTTATTCATCATAGTTTCCTAATTGTTACTTAACTTCTACTTCAATAAGCATATTTGGGTGTATCGCACACTCTATATTAAACGATTCTTTTGCTTTTACCGTCATTGTAGTCACTTTACCTGTTGGTTGCATGCCTACATCAAACTCATTTGCTTCATTATCAGTATAAGCATTATGTGCAAATGGGTCTGAGTTTTTAAAAGTAATAGTATCACCCACAGAAACCGTCATTTTTGCTGGTAAAAATGTTTTACCCTTTTGATTTACAACATGGTCTGCTGCACTTACGCTAGCTGCTAAAGCTAATGATACAAGTAATATTTTTAAAGTTTTTTTCATTTAGTTGTCCTTTGTTTATTGTGGAAACTTAGTTGGTATTGTAAGTTTCATATCTGGTCCTACAAGTGTTTCTAAGAATGTTTTCAAGTGGGCGACTTCAGTCTGGGTAAGTTTTCTATCTACAATATATGTAGATTTATTTTTAACATTATGAGAGTATCGTCCACCACTAGCACAGATAGTTATTGCTTCTGTTAAAGTTTTTACACTACCGTCATGCATATATGGTCCTGATTTTGTGATATCGCGAAGAGTTGGTGTTTTCATAACACCGTACCATGCGGCTCGTCTTTTTGTTAAGTAGCGACCAAGTTCTTTACCGTGAAGCTCCCCATCTTTAAGACCAATGTTGTGAAAACTTCCATCTGACAAGTTAAATCCATCATGACAATCTACACAATGAGCTTTGCTCTTAAATAGTTCAAATCCTTGTTTTGCTTCTTTACTGATGGCTGCTTTATCACCCATAGCATACCTATCAAAAGGAGCAGTAGTTGAAACAACTGTTCGCTCAAAAGATGCTATCGCTTTAGCTAAACTTTTTTGAGTAACTCCTTCTCCGGGATAAGCTTTTTCAAATAATGCTACATAACCGTTAATCTTGTTCAATTTAGGGATAAGTACTTCTAAAGGCATATTCATCTCAACATCAGCTTCGATTGGACCTAGTGCTTGTTGCTCTAATGTACGAGCACGACCATCCCAAAACTGACGGTTTTGATATGCAGAATTAAGTATCGTTGGTGAGTTTCTTGGACCTCTTCCTGCTCCAATAGCCTTAGCTACTGGAACCAAATCTGTCCAACCACGCTTAGGGTGGTGACAAGTAGCACAAGAAACTTTTTGGGACGCAGATAAACGCACATCAAAGTAAAGTAACTTACCAAGCTGTATGCGCTCTGGTGTAAGCTTGTTATCTTTTGGTTGTGGGACTTCGGACGGTCTTAACCACTTTTTCATGTCTTCACCAGCTAGCATAACACTTGATGCTAGCAATAAGCTCAATCCTATTTTAACAATCATTTGTAACTCCTTTTATATCAATAATTCTAATCATTTAATACTTTACTAAACCTTAAATTCTTGTAAACGCACACCAATTTCATCTGTCAATTTATGTAGATGACTACTCGCATCTGCAACATCTTTTACACTCTGTATATTTTCATTTGATATCTCGTTAATATGATTAATTTTAACAATAATATCATCAGTTTTTTGCGCATTTTCTCTATAACCAATAAGAATATTTTCACTCATTCTTCTTGACTCATTCATAATTTCAACAGTTGCGTTTATCTTATCCCCTACCTGAAGGGAAATTGTAGCTAGTTCTTCAACTTGTGATGAACTTTTACTCATCTGCGTTGAACTATCTACAATGGCTTGAACAATCACATTAATGGTTGCGTTTATCTCTGAGAGTGACTTTTGTGTTCTCTCTGCAAGTTTTCTAACCTCATCAGCTACAACTGCGAAACCGCGACCATGCTCACCTGCACGAGCCGCTTCTATGGCAGCGTTTAATGCAAGCAAGTTTGTCTGCTCAGCAATATCTGCTATAACTGTTAAAACTTCTTTTACTTGTGTTGCGTCATTTGTAAGTTGCTCCAAAGAGTTTGCTAGTTCAATCTGAACTTCCGAGCTATTTTGTACCTTCTCTACTAAAACAAGAATATCCTCTTTTGTCTCCTCAAGATTTGCGCTTGATTTTTCAAGGTTTTCTCTTCCATGCTCTGCTTCGATTATCGCCTCTTGTAAATCATCTCTCATAATATTACTCTGTGTTACGACATTATTTAACTCACTATTTTGTTTATTTGAGCCTTTATCCACTTGATTAGCTGCACTTTCTAGTGTTTTAGATATATTTGAGTTTTGGGATGATGTATCTATAATCCCCGCCAACACCATTTGTACCTTTTGAATAAAATTATTTATATAATGATTTGCTTCGGATATTTCATCATGAGAGGATGAGTGTAAGCGTATAGTTAAGTCGCCATCTCCTTCAGTAAGCCCTTTTGCTGCATCTATTAACTGTTTTACTGGTTTCACTATTGAACTATTTGTAAAAAGTAACATCAAAACAATTATAGCCCCAAGAGAGAGTTGAATAAAAAGAGAGAGTTGCTGTAATGCAGATATTTTATCTTCAATTGCAGGTGTATATTCTTTGAGCATTTTCTTTAAAAGTACATCATTTATATCTATTACCTTATTCATCTCACCCAAGAGACCCTTTTTGGAGTTTATTCCTTTTTTCTCTATCGCATTTGAAAGGGTAATAAAGTAGTTTTTATACTCTGTCACATCTTTTTTCATTGCATCACTATTTTTGATATTAATACCTACATAATAGATAAGTGCATTGTAAGATCTTTTAAACTTTTTAATATACTTCTTTTCATGTGTAATTAAAAAACTTTTTTCTAGTTTTCGCATTGTCAAAACCATACTATATATATCTTGGTCTTGCATTCTTTTTGCAAAAAGTTCAGCTTTTCTAACAGAGACTGCAAGTTGCTTATTTAAACCATCTTTTTGTGTATATCCAATTGTTTTTTGAATTTTTACGACATTATTAAAGTTTGTTTTATAAAGTAGTAGGTTTTTTGCAACTTGATCTATCGCCTTTGTTTCAATACCCATACTTACAAGTGCTACTTTAAACTCTTTTATCTGTTTCTCCAACAACATATAGTTAGTTTGGAAATGATTATTATAATTTTCTTCTTTGTACTCCAAAAAATCTGTAACATTCTTTGTTAATTCTTTTATCTTAGAATCTATACTATGCACATAGGACTTTGTAGTGTTAAACTGTTCACTTTTATCTAGCATATAATTTACAATGTAAATATTAAGTAAAATTGAGATAATCGAAAGTGCCATAACACCATATAATTTTTTCTGTATTGTCATAATTTTTCCTATGTCAAAAGATTAGATAGTATATTTTAATGCTTTTTTGGTAAATTCTGTACTGCAAAAAAACATCGCTACAAAGATAGGATTAATCTTAACATAATTCTCTTTACTATTTTCAAATATTCTAAAACTAAATCCAACACCGTCATTTTTATTTTGTGGTGATACAGTAAATTCCAAAGGTGTTAAAGTTTTTACCATATTTAAAATATTTTTTCTTTTTTTAGCATTCTCATTCTCTAAAATATTAAAATCCTGTTCCTCAGAACTCTTATGTGAGCGAATTATCTCTTCTAAGACTTCAACTTTATCTTTAAAAACAACCTTATTCCATTTTATAATCGTGTTGTTTGAAGATATTTGACACCCTTTAAACATCAAAGGATTTGGTTTTTTCTCTTTCATCGCTTCAATAAGTGCTAAAAGATAGTTTACTCCACCCACATTATGGGCTGCTTTTGTCATAAAAAGATGTATCATCTCTTTTGTCTCTTCGTTTTGTTTGTTAAAATTACACATCTCTGTTTTCCTCAATATTATATAGTTCTACTTTATTTGTTCCACTCTTTTTTGACTTATACATCATATCATCTGCATACTTAATCAATGTTTCCATCACTTTTGAGTGTTCTGGATATATCGCTATTCCAACACTAGCTCCTACATGAAGAACTTCATTTTTAAAAACTATCTCCTTGTTAATCTCTTCAATAATCTCATGGGCGATATCAACAGCCTTAACACTATTTTGAATATCGTTTAAAATAATCGTAAACTCATCTCCACCAAGTCTAGAAACCGAGTCGCTATTTCTAATTCTAGAGGTAATCCTATCAGCAACTTTTTTAAGAACTATATCTCCAGCTTGATGACCATAAGTATCATTAACAGCTTTAAAATCATCTAGGTCTAAAAATAGAAGTGCTATCTTGGTGTCGTACCTCACTGCTCGATTGAGTTCGTTGTTAAATTCTATCATAAAGAGTGATCTATTTGGAAGTTTTGTTAAGTTATCATACAAGGCTAGCTTTCTTAGTTTTGATTGAGAATTAACCACATAAAGAGCAAAAAGATACAAGATGCTCAGCATTGTATAAAACAAAGAGAAAATATAATTTGTTTGTAATGTTATATTGCTCAAATAATCAGACTCTGTATAAGTAACGACATAGGCAACATTGTCAATAGTAAACGCACTAGACATTGGTAAAAAAGAGAGTATGATATTTTGATAATTATATGAGACTGCTACTGCAAATGGTTTTTTTGATTGGATTCCTTGTGCTATTTTCTCACGAAGTACTTTTGTATTTATCTTTTCATATAAGTTTAAATCGCCTATACTTTTATGCGTTGACTCCTCTACATAATACTTTTCAGCTTCCCAACTATCTTTATAACTACTGCCTAACTCATCTTCTATCACATTACCATGCCCTATTGCTTTTGAGACAAGGACATGAGAATCATAAACAAATTCATCCGTAATACCCCTCAATAGTTCTTGAGTAGAGTATGAAACTTCAAGACTACCTATATGTTTGTGCTTTAAATCATAGAGTGGATAAACAAATCGAAGACCTATCATAAAGTTACACGCTTCAAAACCATCATGCATTTTAAGTGTTTTATTTGTTAAGTAGACAGATTTTTTTAAAGAACTTACATCATCTCCAAATTTTTCTGCTTTATACATTCTTAAAAAACTTATGTTGTTAGGGAGATAAAAGTGAACTTGTGAGATACCCATGTTATTTAATCTTTTATAATTTTCATAAAGAGATTTATACATCTTATCTCTAATGAGTGCTTGTTTTTGAGTATCTGCGTTTAATGCTCTTGCAAAAAGATTCATAAGCTTTTGATTGCTTGAGTACATTTCATAAACATCTTTCGTCATAATCTTAAAATATCTGTAACTCGTGTCGTACTTGACCTTTAAAAGATTACTCTGCACATTTAAATAGTACTCTTTTTTAGCCTTTTGCATAGCATCTATTATAAAGTAACCAACTATCGCGATAGCAATAAAGAGTAAACTTAACAATAATAATTTTGTTTTTTGTTTTTCTCTCAATACTATCCCCATTAAGTAATTATACTGTTTCTATTCTTAAGCCAAATGTTAAATTAGTTTTACTTAAGCAAATCATAATCACAAAGCTATTATTATGTTGAAATCAAAAGAGGACAAAATTTGTCTTAATTAAAAAAATTTAAATATTAAGAGGTAAAAATGCAAGTTTATTTAGATAATAATGCAACTACTATGTGTGACCCACAAGTAGTTGAAGTTATGCAACCATTTTTTAGTGAAATATATGGAAATCCTAATTCACTTCATAAGTTTGGAACTGCTCCACACCCAGCACTAACTAAGGCAATAGACCAAGTTTACAAAGGGCTAAACGCAAGCGACAATGATGACATTGTTTTCACATCATGTGCAACTGAGTCAAACAATTGGGTATTGCAATCAATATTTACTGACCATATTGTAAATGGAGAGATGAATCATATCGTTACAACTGAAGTTGAACATCCTTCTATTCTTTCAACTTGTAAATGGTTAGAAGAACAAGGCGTAAAAGTTACTTATCTTCCAGTGAATGACCAAGGTGTAGTTGAAGCACATACTGTTAAATCTTTCATCACTGAAAAAACTGCACTTGTAAGTATCATGTGGGCTTCAAATGAGACTGGTATGATTAACCCTATCAAAGAGATTGGTGAGATTTGTAAAGAAAAAGGTGTTCGTTTTCACTCTGATGCTGTTCAAGCTGTTGGTAAAATTCCAGTTGATTTACAAGATATTCATGTTGATTTCATCTCGTTTTCAGCACATAAATTTCATGGACCTAAAGGTGTTGGAGCTCTTTACATTAAAGATTCACAAGCCTTAACCCCTCTATTTCATGGTGGTGAGCAGATGGGTGGACGCCGTTCAGGAACGCTCAATGTACCTTACATTGTTGGTATGGGAAAAGCAGTGGAGCTTGCAACAACAAACATCGAAGAAAAGATGGCAAGTATCAGAGCAAAACGCGACCATTTAGAAGATGAAATCGTAAAACTTAGTGATACTTTTGTTGTTGGAGATAGAGATAACCGTACGCCAAATACTATTTTGATATCTATCAAAGGTGTTGAGGGTGAAGGTATGCTCTGGGACTTAAACAATGGTCAAATCGGAGCATCAACAGGTTCAGCCTGTGCTTCTGCAGACTTAGAAGCAAATACCGTAATGCTCGCTATTGGAGCTGACAACGAACTAGCTCATACTGGAATCCGTTTAAGTCTTTCAAGATTTACTACAGATGAAGAGATAGAGTACACAATCCAACATTTTAAAGATGCGGTGTTTAGACTAAGAGCGATTTCAAGTTCATTTGCAAAGCAAAAACCTACTAAGGGTGGGGAAGCACTAGAGTGTGAGCTACACTAATTAAACTAAAAATATAAATTTAAGGAGAATAATATGGCTAAGGCTGATATGTTAGGCGAGTCTCTTTGGGACGCCTACTCAAATAAAGTAACAACACTGATGAATAATCCACAACACCAAGGGGAACTTTTTGAAGGTGAAGTAGAAAAAAGAGGTAACAAACTTATTGTTGCTGATTTTGGTGCGGAATCTTGTGGAGATGCAGTGCGTCTTTACTGGGAAATTGATCCTAAAAGTGATACAATCATCAACTCAAAGTTCAAATCTTTTGGTTGTGGTACAGCTATTGCATCTTCTGATGTTATGACTGAACTTTGTATCGGTAAAACAGTTCAAGAGGCTGTTAAAATCACTAACATCGATGTTGAGTTAGCGCTTCGTGATAATCCTGAAACACCAGCTGTTCCACCGCAAAAAATGCACTGTTCTGTTATGGCTTATGATGTTATCAAAAAAGCAGCTGGACTTTACATGGGTGTTGATGCTGAGAGTTTTGAAGAAGAAATCATTGTTTGTGAATGTGCTCGTGTTAGCTTAGGTACGCTTCAAGAAGTTATCAAGTTAAATGACCTGAAAACTATTGAAGAGATTACTGATTACACTAAAGCTGGTGGATTTTGTAAATCTTGTATCAAACCAGGTGGACATGAAGCTCGTGAATACTATCTTGTAGACATCTTAGCAGACACTCGTAAAGAGATGGACGAAGAGAAGATGAAAGCTGCTGCGGATGCTAGTGCTGCTGGTGAAGGAGACTTTGAAGCGATGACTTTAGTACAGCAAATCAAAGCGGTTGATGCTGTAATAGATGAAAGTGTTAGACAATTCTTGATTATGGATGGTGGTAACATGGAGATTATAGACATTAAAAAGAATGATGGTTATATTGATATCTATATTCGTTACTTAGGTGCTTGTGATGGATGTGCTTCATCTGCAACAGGAACTCTATATGCTATAGAATCAACACTTAAAGAAAAACTATCTTCTAACATCAGAGTTTTACCAATCTAGGTAAAACTTTGAAGAAACTCTATGAAACAATCACAGATACTCTTGTATCTGATGGTTATATAATCATACAAAATGCCCTTCCCCAAGAACTTTCACACAAATTATTACTCATAGCACAAGATAAAAAAGGTTATAAAAAAGCTGGCATATCAGGTGGTTCTTCTTTTCATATAGACGCTAGTAAACGCAGTGATAAAACAAAATGGATAGATGAAGACAAGTATGCACAAAGTGACTATTTAGCATTTATGGATGGCCTTAGAGTGTATTTGAATCACTCTTTATATCTAGGGCTCACTTATTATGAATCACACTTTGCTATTTACGATAAGGGTGATTTTTATGAAAAACATTTAGATGCATTTAAAAACTCTAAAAATAGAGTTGTAACTACGGTTTATTATCTCAATGAAGATTGGAACGAGAATAATGGTGGGGAATTAACTATTTATGACAGTCATAACAATAAACTAACAACAGTCAGTCCAAAAGCCAATACATTAGTTGTTTTTATGAGTGATAAATTTCCACATGAAGTTCTAAAAGCAAGTAAAAAAAGACACTCAATTGCTGGGTGGTTTAGAGTAGATAGAAGTGAATAAATCTTAGACCCAAAGGTCTAAAACTTAATTATGCTAATGCTGCTTTTGAAGCGTCTGCAACTGCAGTGAATGCTGCTGCATCATTCATAGCCATATCAGCAAGAATTTTACGATCAAGCTCGATACCAGATTTGTGAACACCGTTCATAAAAGTTGAGTAGTTCATTCCATTTAAACGAGCCGCTGCATTGATACGAATAATCCATAATTTACGGAATTCGCGTTTCTTTTGCTTACGGTCACGAAATGCGTACATCATTGAACGCTCTAGTTGTTCCTTAGCTTTTCTAAAGTGCTTACGACGACCACTATAGAAACCTTTTGCTAATTTTAATATTCTCTTGTGTCTTTTTCTACGAACGACACCAGTTTTTACTCTTGGCATGTTTTTCCTTTTTCTTTACCCAGTTACATTATTGTACTCAGGGTGCCACATATTTGGTGGTCTTGCCCAACTACTTAAAGCTGGAGATATTTATGAAAACTAAAATTAGTTAATCATAGCCTTGATGTTTTTCTCATCTGCTTTAGAAATCACTTTTGAAGTGTTTTGGTCACGACGAGTTGATGCATCTTGTTTTGTTAAGATATGACTTCTAAACGCATTTCCGCGTTTGATTTGACCATTCTTCTTAACTTTAAAACGCTTTACAGCGCCTTTTACCGATTTCATTTTTGGCATCGATAATCCTTTGCGTAAAAATATCATTAATATGTTTTTTATGAACAAAGTCCATAAAAAAGCGCTAGCCGCTCGGGCACTAAAGCTAGCCTCTAAAGAGGCAGAAAAGAGCCAGACATACTTTGAGGATGGATTATACCCAAATATTTCTTATTTTTTGCTATACTTTCGCCATGAATTCAATACAACATATAAAAAATGCTCTTAAAGAGCTTGATGATGAAGTCCAAACGATACTTTTAGACTGGAATATTCCACTTAATGAGAAAGATAACCTTATGCTCCCTATACTCCAACAAAAAAGAGTTTTAGACCAAACACTTGAAGATTTAACTTACTTACAAGAAAATCCACCAACACCAAATCAACCCTGTGGAATCTCAAAGTATAGAGAAGATTAAGTACCTATCCAAACACTTTTTTTATCACATCTGCTACACGAAAAGAATTTGCGTAGATAGTCCATGTATAAGGAACACTCCCTCCTGTTGGCATAAAAGAGGCATCTGTTACATATAAATTGTCTAAGTCGTGTGCCTTACAATTTTTATCTAATACAGAAGTTGTAGGGTCTTCTCCAAACCGACAACCCCCTGCTACTAAGTTAGCAGGTGGTGAAGCAGAGATAGAATAATCAACCTCAACAGCTCCCATTTTTTTCAAAACATTCACCGCTTTTTTTGCTAGATATTCACCGACTTTTAAATCTTGTGGATGCCCATAAAGGTTAATCACTCCCACAGGAACACCATATTTATCTAAAGTTTTATCATCCACCCCAACAAAGCACTTATCTGTCGGTAACCAGTCATTAAACACTTCAAAGCTTAGCACTCTTGAAGTCGTAATTCTTTTATGAATTTTATCAGCTAAAGCGTCACCCCATAAAAGATTTCCATTATCATACATCTCTCTTTGAACACGCGAAATAAGGTTTTGATGCTCAAACAAGAAATCTATCGTTCCGCCCTTGTACTTCTCGCCATCATCTTTATAATCATACCAATCTTGAAGTGAACGATTGAAAAAGACTCCCACTTGCATAAGTTCATCTTGTTGCTCTTTTGTTAGGTTTTCAAAGATAAAACGACCTGAGCCACTGCCTCCAGCAGAGAAGATAAGGTTTTTACCTACTTCACCACTTGAGTTTGCTAAACCTCTTGGATAAAACTTATTTTTTGAGTTTAGGAGTAAGCGTGAGCTCTCGATTGCTTGTGCACAGAGCACAAAAATCTTAGCTTCTATAGAATGTGGAAATCCAAGTTTTGTATAATAATATGCTTTTGTCACTCTTTTTTTATCACTGTCTAATTTATATACAAAAGCATCAGTAATAATTTTTGCTTCACATTTTTGCAGGAGTGCTGCTCTAGCACTTCCCTTAGCTCCACTAGCACATCCATAACTACCACAAAAGTTAGAGTAGTAACATCCTCTGCGTTTAAGTGCATCTTGACTCAGAACTGCACGAGGCGTTGGCATCGCTTCATACCCTAAAGCATCACATGCCTTGTCAAACCATTTTGTAACACCATTAGTTTGAAGCTCAGGATATGGAAAATCTGAAGTTGAGCGAGGCTCTTGTTGTTTATGCTGGATAACACGACCACTCACACCAACAACTTTTTCAACCTTTGTATAGTAAGGCTCTAACTCTTCATAACTCAAAGCCCAATCAACAACATTAGCCCCTTTTATCTCACCATAAACAGACTTTAATTTAAAATCATTGGGTTTTAAGCGATGAAAATAACCACTCATTAGATTTGAAGAGCCGCCAACTAAAGAGCCATTCCAAAAACTCCAACCTGATTTTTCACCATCATAACGCGTAAAAGTTCCATCTTTTTTGTATTCGTTAATTATATGTTTTTGTTCATTTAAGGGAGGAGTAAACATATCACGACGAGAAACGCCTAACTCATCTTTATTAAAATCATCTTCTGTGTAGTTTTTACCTTTTTCTAAAACAACAACTTTAAAGCCTGCGTTTGAAAGTTCATATGCTATGGGAGAGCCACCTGCTCCACTTCCTATAATACAGATATCATACATTACAAATACATCTCTTTGGGTCGTGGCTGTCCACCCGTAAACCCAAGCCATTTCCAACCAGCTTCTTTGTCATTTCCACCATAAATTGGGTCTCCTAACATCGCTTCAAATAGATAGCTGTTCATGTTATACATAAAACTTTCACCCCACTCAGTTTTGACAATCTCTCTTAAAACTTCTTGCCTGTGTGTCGAGAGTAATTTTACATATGTCTCTTTATACATTTTAACAGCCTCTTCATTGAGCCATTTTACACCATTTTTTATAAATGCTTTATCTTCCTCACTTACACGAGAATGATGCAAAATAATACTTATATATGAAGAAGTATTGATACCAAGTTCTTGAGCTTTTGGAAAAAGGTCACGCTGCAAGACTTTAATAGTATTTTGTGATGTAGTTACGCTAAAAAGTTCGCAACCACTCATTACAAAAACAGCACTCGATAAAAAACCTGCTTTTAGAAAAGTTCTGCGAGAGCTTAAATGGCTTATCATTAGACTATAAGTCTTTTATAAGTTTATCGAGAAAAGAGAGTTTTTTTTTCGGTTCATATTCGCTCGTTCTTTCATCAATAAAGTCAGGATCACCTTTTTCAAACTCATCTTGTGAAACTCTTTGTACATGTTTTGGCGGTTTTTTTTCTTTTATAAAACCACTACTTTTTGAGCCCATAGCTCCATGAGGGATACACATAATGTCCTCCTTTATCCGTTTTCTTATACTATTATACTACAAAAGTGTGTACTCTCTGTGCACTAGTTTGCTGTAGGATGGCAACAAGATAGCATTGGAAGTGTTTAAAAGATATAAGAGAAGAGAAGAGATCCATACTCATGACTTCTTGGTTGTAACTTAAACTCTTTTGTAGTATCTGTAAGTATATATTCTATTGCAACATGTTTGTACCTAACACTCAAACCATAAGAAGCATAGACAACAAAAGGCTCTTTTTCTATAGAATGACTACTATTAAATGTATTTCCATCTAAAAATATATCATGAGCGACCACTGTAAGTGCCAAACCTAGGTTCACACTAAAACTCCAATCTTTACCCTCAGTTAGCAAACTTCCAGCAGATGTAGGAATGCCACTTTCTCCGCCTACATCTATAGATGATGAGCCAAAATCATTAGCAGGATTTATTCCAAAACGCATCAAAGCACCTACCCTTGCATAGGTTTTAACATTTCCTGCACTTACCTCAACAAAAGGCATAAAGTTACTCTCAATGCCATAAAGAGGCTCTGGGACTAAACGCCATTTATGTTGAAGGATCAAGTTTATTCCCAACTCATTTTTGAGTTGATTGTCCCAACCTTGGGGAATTTTTAGATTTAATGTTCCATGTACTGTTTTTTGTGACTCTTCGGCTAAAGAGCCTGGTCCGACTATACCAACTTGTAGATTTAAAGAGTAAAGCTCATCCTCTGTACTCTCATGAAGCCCGAAATCTATATAGAGCCACCCAGCATAAGGACGCTCATCAACAACAATTTCTTTAGAAAATATATCTTGTGGTGTAAAAATCTGTTGAGAAACTCTAATGGAAGCGAAATGATAATTTTGCTCATCATAAAAAAATGGCATTTTTAACCATGGAGAAGTTACATCTTTGATGGAATAAATATTTTCAAGTTTGATTCCTGAGGTATAATCACTGTCGCTGACAAAAACTAAATCATTTTCATACTGTAAATTAGTGCGTTCCAACACCCAAGAGTTGTCTAGCTCGGAGGTCTTTGACTCCTTCGCAGATAAGTTCACAAAAATAAACATAAAAATTAGGATAATAATTGATTTCATATCCTATATTCTACAATATTTTTCCTAATAATTACAACTACTAGTATAAATATGACAGCAATATCGTTCCAAATTTATGCCCTGAGGTCTCTTTTGTAAAATGCTCAGTAGAGTAAGTCACTATATAATCAAGTGAAACATGATTATATCTTGCTGTAAATCCATACGAAGCATGCCCTATAAAGTTCTCTTTTTCTACAGAGTGGCTATCAGTAAAGGTATTCCCATCTAAAAAGATATCACGGGCAACTCCATCTCCAGAAGCAGAAAAGTTGAAAGTAAAACTCCATGGTTCGTATTGACTACATAAACAGTTAGTTCGAATAGGTATACCATTTTCTCCCCCAATATCTATAGATGAAGAACCAAAATCTTTAGAAGGATACCAACCAAAACGCGCTAAAACACCAGCACTTGCTTTTGTTTTAACATTTCCTAGACTAGCACCTACAAAAGGGATTAAATTACTATCCATTCCTAAAAATGTATCTGGTACAAATCTCCATTTATGCTGATAAATGAGGTTAATCCCTAGCTCATTGTTTAGCTGATTGTCCCAACCTTCTGCTTTTTCGCTTCCTATTACACCGTGTATTGTTTTTTGAGAAAATTCTGCTCCTGAATACTTACCGACAATACCAATCTGCACTAAAAATGAATCAAGCTCATCTGCCGAACTCTGATGTAGACCATATTCAAGATACAACCATCCTGCATAAGGTCTATCATCTTCTATTAAATCTGAACGAGTCAAGTCAACAGGTGTATACATCTGTTGTGCTATCCCTAGGGAAACAAAGTGTGCCTTTTGTTCATCATAAACAAAAGGCACTTTTAGAAAATCATTATCAGTATGAGGGATAAAATAGACATTTGACAACTTGACACCAGCAGTATATTGATTGTCAGTACTCAAAAACACATCATTATCAAAGTATATATTTGTGCGTTCTAACCTCCATGTATCATCTTGTTTCAAACTCAACTCATCAGCAAAAATAACTACTGACATCAATAAAGTTATAATTAGTATATATATTTTCATCCTTTACCCCTTACAATAATTGCCTCACATCGTCATCTATATCATCACGAATCACACTACGGACATTAATCTTATTTCCATTCTCATCTACTGTTACAAATGTAAAAACTGCATTAGTAACATCATACTCTTCATGTGATTGTTTACATCTAACCATCACTTGGACATTTATTTGTATAGAACTGTTACCTATTTTCACAATCTCTGTATAAATCGTTATAATATCCCCATTGTGTGCAGGTGCAAGTTTAAGTCACTTACAGAAACTGTTACAGCACCAGAATTAACGATATCTTCGACTGCGATAGATGCTGCCTTATCCATTTTTGCCATTATCCAACCACCAAAGACTATGCCTGAGTGATTCAAATCACCTGGATATGCTCTTCCTCGAAGTGATATCTTTTTCATGTTTTTCCTTAGTTTACGATAGATTCTTTAAAATAATGATCCACATTCATATATGTTGTACCAGTATGATCTTTAAAAAGTAAGTTTTTTTTACCCAACTTACTAATGTGGTTTACTCCCATGATTGCAAGTAAATTTCTTATGCCATATAAAAGTTGTCCATGATATGAGGCAACATTTCTAGCTTTTTTCTCAACTAAAAATGAAGCTCGTTTCTTTTTATCTTGAGTCGCAAGTCCTACAGGACAAGCTCTTCCATGTGCACCTGAACACTCTCTTGCTCGTATACAACCAGCACTCATCATAAATGCTCTTGCGATAGCTACATAATCAGCCCCTATGCCAAAAAGAACAATAGCATCATCAGGGGTTAAAACCTTCTCACTTGCTATAATCTTTACCTTATCTCTTACGCCAACACTTTTAAGTGTCATATCCGCAATATAAAGTGCCTTAGCTATAACCATACCAACAGTCATCATCATCTCTAATGGTGCTGCTCCACTACCACCATCACCACCATCGATTGTTATAAAATCAGGATAAGCATCTGAACCTTCATCAATGCGTTTTTTAATCAAGTCTGCATACTCTTTAAAACCATCCTCAGATGAAATAACTATTTTCACACCAACGGGTTTATCTGAAAGATTTTTCAATCTTCCCATAAAATCAAATAGTTCCTCAAGATTATGAGCAAAAGGAAACTGATTTGGAGAAAACAGATCTTTAAATGGTTCTACCCCACGATAATAAGCAATAGCTTCACTTACTTTATTTCCTAGGAGTTTCCCACCTGTTTGCTTGGCACCCTGAGCCATTTTTATCTCAGTCATTTTACAAAAAGACATCGTTTTTTTATATCTATCTTCATCAAAACTACCATCATGATGACGCACACCATACAAACCACTCCCCATCTGGAAAATAATATCTGGTAAATCTGATGGAACTTCCTTTGGAAATTTTTCAAGAGGTGCTTTCCAATTTACACGATAACAAACTAATTTTTCGTTATCAAACAGATAACTTTCTGCATCTTTGGCATCTATAATCATATGTCGATAGACTTTTTCAGCAATTGCTTGATTTAAAATCAGACTTAATAACCTATAAATATCTTTGGCAAATATTGTTCCTTCATAAGCATTCAAATACTGTTTGTTCTGATCACAATACTTATGAGTGTATAAAAAGTTAGAGGTTAAACTTCCTTCGCCCGTATTGATAGGGAATTTTCCTAAAAAAGCACCCTTAGAAAAAGCACGAGTTCCTTCTGGAGAGATAGCCCCATCACTCATAGCACTTCTTCCAAAAACAGAAGAAGTTGTAAAAGGTTTCCCTACATCAGTTCCAAAAGTCACACTAAACTCATCACTTACATCATGCGTATTTAAAACACAATTAGCATTTTTTATACTAAGTCGTGCACTTTTTTGTGGTTGTCCTGGCGAAAAAGAGGAATAAGGAGATTTACGCTCGGCAGAATCCATAACCCACTTTACTTTGTCGAATGATTCATAAAATTTTTCATCACCAAAATATTGGCGCATTGGGTCACGAAGGGCATAAAAAAGATATCTCATTCTCCCAATAAGCGGATA
>JASFZD010000120.1:0-13904 GCA_045046645.1 Sulfurimonas sp.
AGCAAGAGTTAAAACATATTATTCTCATTTAGAAGAGTTATTTAAAAATGTTGAAAATAAAAATGACCAAGAGAGTTATGAAGTATTTTTAGCAGATGAAGATATAAGAAAAGAGTTTTATGAGTATTTATCAAATTATGGAAGAGCTTTAAAACTTGCACTTTCTAGTGATAAAATAGATGAGATTTTTAGTGACGAAGAGATTAAAGAGTATAAACTAAAAATGAAGTTTTATAGTAACTTACGAGTAAGTATAAAAATCAGATACCATGAGAGTGTAGATTTTGGTAAGTATGAAAAACAGATGCAAAAACTACTAGATACTTTCATAAGTGCCGAAGATGTTCATCAACTTACAAAATTAGTAAATATCTTTGATGAAGATTTTGAAACAGAGATAGAAAGAATTGTAGGAGATAATGCAAGAGCAGATACTATTTTAAGTGCTTTAACTGCCACTATAACTGAGAAAATGGACTCTAACCCTGCTTACTATGAGAAACTATCTTTACGGATAAAAGAGATTATAGAAGCTCATAAAAATGACAGACTTTCCGATGAAGAGAAATTAAAAAATGCAAAAGATATTAGAAGTTTACTTATGGCAAAGGATGTAGAGACAGACGAAAATTATCCAGAGAGTATAAAACACAATAAATGTGCAAGAGCAATCTTTGATAATATGACTGATGAGTTCAATGAACTACTAGGAACTTCCTCAGAAGAAGTTTTAGAGAAAGTATCTATATCTTTTAATGATATTTTTAAAGAATCTAGCAAGAAACCCGATTGGGTAAATAATACAGATGTCACAAATCAGATAGATGGGAAAATTGAAGATATATTGTGGAAATTAGAGGATGAGTATAGTGTTAGCTTTAACAACATAGATGAAATTATTGCAAGGGTAAGAAGTATTGGAATCAATAATTACTCATAAAAATATAAAAATCATAAAAAAAGATATTAAAAATATCACTCTAAAAGTTAAACCTACATGTGAAGTGATTTTAACTGCTCCACTATTAACTACTGATGAGCATATTGAGTATATTTTGAAAAAAAGAGAAGATTGGATTAGTAAAAAGATAGCATTTTATACAGCTAACTATAAACCTCAAATAAAAGAATATGTTAGTGGGGAGAACTTTAAATATCTAGGTAAGAATTATAGACTGAAAGTGATTCAATGTGATAATGAGTGTGTTAAACTTCAAAGAGGTTATATACAAATATTTATTAAAAATAAAAGTAATTTAGAGAGAAAAAAGAGACTTTTAAATGAGTGGTATCTCCTAAAAGCAGAGAATTACTTTAAAAAGATTATTGCTAAATATTCAAGTATAGTTAATGTAGATATTCAAAATATTAGAATTAGACAAATGAAAACTAGATGGGGTTCGTGTAATAGTGCTAAGTCATATATTAACTTAAATAGTGAGCTTATTAAAAAGCCATCAAATGCAATAGAATATGTAATCTTTCACGAGTTAGCTCATCTGATTCATCCTAATCATAGTAGAGAATTTTATAACTATTTGAGTACTTATATGCCTGATTGGAAGAAGAGGAAAGAATTTTTAGAAATACCTGAGTAGATATAAATATGATGTTGATAAATAATTTGATTTTAGATTTGGGTTAAAGGGTGGATGGGGTAGAGGGATTCGAACCCCCGAATACCAGTACCAAAAACTAGTGCCTTACCGCTTGGCGATACCCCAACATTATTAAAATTTTAGATTGGTTGCGGAAACAGGATTTGAACCTGTGACCTTCGGGTTATGAGCCCGACGAGCTACCGAACTGCTCTATTCCGCGACATATACGCAAACTACTGTGTGTTTGTGAGCCGAAATTATAGACAAAAAAGTCTCTATTGTCAAGGGTATTTGAAGTTTTTTATAATAATAGACGCTAATTTTTAAAACTGATACTTTTTAAAAACTTCTAAGAGCTCATCACGTGATAATTTTCCAACATGTCTATATGCTTCTACACCATTTTTATCAAAAATTATTTGTGTAGGAATCATCTGGACACCGAAGGATGTTGCAACACTTCTATCTTTTGATATGTTGATATAACTGATATTGAAGTTAGGATTTTCTTTTTTTGCTTTGTAGAGTGTCCTGCCCATGATTTTACATGCAGGGCATTTTTCTGAACCTAGTTCGATTAAGTGAGGTTTTCCATGCCCTATATTTAACTTGACAAAGTTATAAGGTGATTCACTGATACTTGCTTCGGTTGCATATATATTTAATGTAAATAGTGTTATTGTGATTAGAGTAATTAATTTCATATTTTTTTGCCTAATTATTGATTAATTTTGATTTTTTAAGGGCCGTTTGAATCTCATCAACAGATATACTACCTTTAAGAGAGAGTTTTACATCTCCGTCTAATCCTTCTACTTTCATATCTTTGATTTTTGCTTTTGTGGTATCACTCATACATTCACATTTTCCGCTAGAGCAGTTTTGCACCATTGTAATAATATTGCTTTTTTGTACTTTACCTAAGAAATTAATCTTAACACCAAAGTCTGTTTTTCTAACTTCTTTTTTCATATTAACACACCTCTTTTTTTATGATTGGGAGTAGTTCTTGTTCTATTAAGTTGAGTGTTTTTTCATACTCAGCTAGCTCTTGTCCACTAGGATCTTCAAAGCCAATATGTATACTTTTTATGGCTTTAGGAAACATAGGACAAGTCTCTTTCGCAGCATCACAAACAGTTACTACTAAATCAAACGCAGTGTCCAAAACAGTTTGGATAAGCTTCGAGTGATATTCATCTCTCCAGTAGCCTTTTTTCTCTAAGAGTTCTTGTGCATGAGGGTTTACGATTCCACTTGCTTTTACACCTGAACTTTGAGCATGAACACAATCATTCATTTTTGCGTTTATCAAAGCTTCTGCCATAATTGAACGACAACTATTTCCTGTGCAGAGGATTAAAACTTCTTTTTTGTGACTCATGTTTTACATACTCCATCTTGTGATGTTTTGATTAAAGGAGGAAGAATTATATTAAGATGTCTTATCTCTTCTAAAGCTTCTGTTCTAAATCTATCTAAGGGACTTCTTATAGAGTAATAAGCCCAAGTACCTTTTCTGTTCACACGCAAAAATCCAGCCTCTTTTAATATCTTCAGATGTCGTGATAAACGCGACTGAATCATATCAAGTGAATTTTGCAAATCACAAACGCAACACTCTGTATGCTCATCTATGAAACGCAGTAAAAGAACTCTTGTTTCATCATTTAAAGCTGATACACTTTTTAAAAAGACTTCCATTTTTTCTCCATATATAAAAGTGTAGCAAAATACAATGATAATATCAAGATATATTGATATTTAAAGAGAAGTTTGAAATAAAAAGTTAAATATTGGCACTAAATATGGCGATTGTACCATGCTCTAAACCTTGACTCTCTATGCTTATATCACCATCTAAAATATTTGCTATCTTTTTGCTAAGAGATAGTCCAAGTCCTGTACCTTTATGCTTTTTTTGCATGATATTTTCTACTTGAGTGAAGTCATGAAAAAGTTGTTTGATATCTTCTTTGGAAATTCCAATACCACTATCTTTAACAGTTACAAAAATTTGTTTATTTTTTGTGAAAAGCTCAACGCTTACAGTTCCTTTTTCTGTGAATTTAATAGCATTGGAGATAAGGTTTATGACAATCTGTTGGAACATTTTCGGATCAGTAATATATGATTTATTGTCAAAATTATCAGTTTTTAGTTCAAAACCTAGACCTTTGTCATTTACTAAGGGTTGGAGCATATTGTAAGTAGTTTTGACTAAGTTTAAAATATCAGTTTTTTCAAGGTGTGCTTCCATTTTGCCTGCTTCTATTTTAGCGATATCTAAGATATCATTAATCATTTCAAGAAGATAGTGTGCAGAGGATTCAATGTTTGCCATAGTATCTTGTTGCTCATCACTTAAATCTTCATAGGTAATCATATACTGTGAAAATCCTATAATTGCGTTTAGTGGAGTTCTAAGCTCATGAGACATATTGGAGATAAACGCAGACTTTGCCCTTGATGCTGACATTGTTCTATCAATAAGTCGTATTTTATCAAGTTGGAGTGTTATCATAGCTCCAATAGAGTTATAAAACTTTTGTTCATTATCATCATCAAATTTGTCGAGTCCAAGTATGATAGTTCCAAAATAAACTTTAGCGTTATGCTCAAAGTCAGTGATATAAAGTGGTATGTGTGGTCTTGTTACATCCGAGAGTCTGTTTTTAACAAATGATAGGTCACTCTTATCAGTTAAAAATTTGATTTGTTGCATTGATGTGTTTATGCACTCTTGCTCATCTTTTGTTTGAATGATAGTGTTAAAGACCTCGATAAGTTGTATAAACCTTTTGAGTCTTAACCTGTTTTCTTCTTCAAGTTTTGAGTGTGCCGATGATGTTGCTTTTAACATATCGTTAAAGGAGTTACTGAGTGTTGCAATTTCATCTTTGGAATTTATAGATAAGCGTGCAGAGTAATTTTGAGTGTTTGTTATGTTGTCAGTGATAAAGATTAATTTTTCTATGGGTTTAACAATTTCGTTGGCATACATAATGGAAACATAGATAATTAAAAGGATAATTGGAATAGAGATATAAAGCATAAAGCGTATAAAATCATATAAAAATTCAAGTGCTACACTCTTCTCAACGCTATAGACGATATACCAATCTTTTAAAATATTGTCCATTTTTTTATAAACAATAAGATGTTTGGATGTAATAGAACTATTTTCATTTTTGCTGAAGTTTATATGTAGATTAGCAGTATGACCAATGATATAATTTTGTTTAGGGTTGATAAGGTAGGTGATGCTATCTTTATTAAAAAGTAAAAAAGTATCAAAATTTTCTAGAGAATATTCTAGGATAAGATACCCAATGGTTTTATGTTTTCCAAATGAAGCTCGTATTGTTTGAGTAATATAAAGTGCTTTGTCATCTGTGTAAATTGTATGTTTTATTATCTTTTCAATATTCTTTTTTGTGAGTTTATTTTTCATATCAGAAGAAGCGACTATTGTGGCATCTTTATTAAGTACAAAAAAATTATTTTTTAGATTGAAGTCTTTTGATTTTTGTGCCAAAAGTCTAGATATTTTTTTGTCGATATCATCTGCCAAAAGTTCATCCATAACATCTATAGATGCCATGAATTTCACTTCTTTTGTTAGGGCATCTATTTTATTGTTGATTTGTTGAGATATAGAACTTGTTTTGTCAAACTGTTCATTTACAATTTTGTTAACTATTTTGGATTCACTTAAAAAAATAGTATAAATAAGAAGGGTGACAAATGGCAAAAAACCAATAAAGATAAAAGTGACTAAAAGTTTATTGCGTAATGATTTTTGAAAAAAATCAAGCATTATTTATTTTTTGTCTTATATCTATAAATTCGTTTATATTGTTCACAAGTAGATCAACAACATGAGGATGAAAATGAGAGCCTGAATCAGTGTTGATTATTTCTAAAGTCTGCTCAAGTGTAAAAGGCTTTTTATAAGGTCTTTTACTAAGAAGTGCATCAAAAACATCAATGACTGCAACAATAGCACCACTTATAGGTATTTCGTCTGCTTTTAAGCCTCTAGGATATCCACTACCATTGTGTTTTTCATGATGACTGTAAGCTATTTCGGCAGCCAATTTTAACAAAGGTGTCTCTTTTTTTGATAAAATAGAGTAACCTATCTCGGCATGCTTTTTCATTTTTGAGAATTCATCTTGATCTAGTTTTCCTGGTTTTAAAAGTATGTTATCTTCTATGCCAACTTTTCCTATATCATGCATAGGCGCTGCAAGTCGCATGAGTTCTACTCTCTCTTCATCCCAGCCAAATTTTCGAGCCATTGAAGCAGCCATTTCGCCAACTCTTATCGTATGCTCTGAAGTTTCATTATCTCTATATTCAGCTGTTTTACTTAATATGGATAAGATATCTTTTTCATTGTTTTGAACTTCTAGCAAAGCACTTTGAAGTTTAATTGTTTTTTCATTTACTTGCTTTTCTAAAAGAAGTTTATGCTCTTTTAGCATGTTTTGATACATACCAATTTTAATGGCATTTTTAATTCTTAGTCTAAAGTCTATAAGATTAAAAGGTTTTGTTAAATGATCGTCGGCTCCTAGTTCTAAGCCTTTGATAATAGATTCATGATCTGAAAGTGCAGAGATGATAATAAGTGGAATAGTAGAAAGTTCTTCATCATTTTTTATGATTCTAGTTGCTTCATATCCATCCATAACAGGCATCATTAGGTCCATTAAAATTAAATCAATTGTGGTGCTTTTTGCAATCTGGATAGCTTCTATTGCATTATCCGTTTCTATAACATCAAAACCTTCTTTATGAAGAATTTTAGATGCAACTTGTCTATTCATAATTTCATCATCGCATAGTAAAATTGTTGGCATTAATCTTTCCACTTATAGAGTATTGTGACATTTTTATCAATATTTTTCATATTTATATATCCTATCGAACCATCAACATTTTTTATAAACTTCTTGACACTTTTTTGAGATTTTAGACTCAATGGTGGCCTTCGTCCTAAATAATGTTCTTGAGTCCAGTATGATTTTAATCTTTCAAAACTCATATGTAACAAGTTTTGGTTAAATTTTTCTCTTAATGGGTCTCTTGCATCTAAATTGATGGGGATAATTGTTTGACCATTTATCATAGTTAATTTTTTTAAATAAATAGCTTTGATTTGATTTTTTGACAAGTGAGTTATATCCTTGTTTGATATAAGAGCATATTCATCCGCGTTTAATGTGAAAGCAAAAAAAAGAACAAATAATAGTTTCAATGCATATCTCATTAAAATATCGCCGATAAAGAAAAGAGAAGTTGGTTTTCTTTTTGTTTAGAATGTAGTTGGTACTCTGATTTTAGTGCTATGTTGTGATAAGGTCTATAAGTATATCCAGCAATAGCTATCGTATCATCTGTAGATGTAAGATTGTTCTTATATGATTCTGCTCTTAGTGTAGCGACATGTTGAGGTGTTAGTTTATAAGAGCCTTGGACATAACCTGCATATGGTGTTGTCGTTGTATCTTTTGAAGTTTGATGTCCTATTTCACCCAATATCTCGTATTTATCTGTTTCATATTTGGCACCCACTTGTGCATAATATAAATCATTAAAGTATCCACCATTTACTTTAACACTATATTCATTTTCATTGTAAGAGATACCTAGTGCATAGTGTTTATCTACTTTGTAATTGTTAAAGTCGCTATCAAAATCATTATTATGTTGTAGCATTACATCAAGTTTTAAGTTATTGTTTTTATACGAGGCATAAGATACATCTAGACCTGTTGTGTACTGTGGAAAGATGATGCTAGTGCTTACAGGGTCTGATGTTGTTTCTTTTAAAACATCAACTGTAAGCAGATTCCAAAAACCAATAGGAGAGTTATACTTTCCTAGTTGAAAGTTATATTCATCATTATAGGCATAATCAACATATAAACGCTCTATATGAAGTGTTTTATCTTCAGTGAATGTTTGTGAGTTAGAAACATATACATTGTTGTATCCTAGTTCAGCCATGTATGCAATTTTTCCAAATTTGCCATAACTAAAGAATGCTAATTCATTAATTTTGTACTCATTGTTCCCATCTTTATGTGTATAGTCCATAGAAAAGTGAGCGCCAACATAGATAGGTAATGAACCGATTTTATAACCATTTCCCGGTTCATAAATATACTCATATTTTGTTGGTGCTATTGGTTTATAAGGTTCTTGCTGAACTGCTATATATTTATAAGGCTCCGTATAAACAGCTGTATCGTTCCAACTGTAAAGTATACTGACATTCTTATCGATATTATTTCTATTGATATATCCTATTGAACCATCTACATTTTTTATAAATGCTTTGATACTCTCTTGCGATTTCATACTGATGGGTGGTCGAGTACCCATCAAATGTTGTTGTGTCCAATATTCTTTGAGTTGTTCTGTACTCATATGCAAAATTTCTTTGTTGAATTTTTCTCTTAAAATATTGTCATACCCTAAGTTAATTGGTACAAGAGTTATGTCATCTATGAGAGTTGTTTTTTTTAAATAAATTGCTTTGATTTGTTGTTTAGTTAAGTGTTGAAGGCTACTATTTGATATTATGACATATTCATCGGCAGAAGTATTTAAAAAAATAAAAGATGATAAAGTTAAGAATAGTATAATTTTTTTCATTAGAACATCACCGAAAAAGAGAATAAAAGATTGTCTTCTTTATGAAGAGAATGTAATTGATACTCTGCTTTTAAAGCTAAAGGATAAAGGGGTCGATAGGTATATCCAAAGATAGCGATATTATCTTTAATATTAATGACATTATCTTTGTATGCTTCAGTTCTTATGACTACATGATGTTTTGGTGTGATTCTATATAGACCTTGTATATAACTTGCATATGGTTTTGTTGTCTTTGTTTGTGAACTTTGATACCCTAGTTCCCCGGTTATTTGATATTTATTCGTATCATATTTAGCACTTATAAGCGCATAATTTAAATTTTTAAAAGCTGTATTATTGATTTGGCTAAAATGACCAACATTTATCTTAAAAGCATAATTGTCTTTTTCATAAGTTAGGCCAACAGCATAATGTTTATCGATTTTATAATTATTGTAATCATCATCAAAATCTTTATTGTTTTGAAGCATAACATCTATTTTTATTTCACTATTTTGAATATTAGAATATACTATGTTGATTCCCGTAGTGAATTCTGGAAAAATTATATGGGTAACAACTGGATCTGATGTTGTAGCTTGCAAAACATTTACAGGTAAAAGATTCCAAAATCCAATAGGCGAATTATATTTTCCAACTCTCAGGTAATAATGTTCATTGTAGCTGTAGTCAGTATATAACCTTTCAATATGAAGTTTTTTATCACGAGTTATGTGAGAGTTGTTATTTGTGTATGTTTTTGTATATAAATCTCTGTATTCAAGTTCAGCCATATAAGAGAATTTTTTGTAATTACCATAACTAAGTATTGCTAAATCATCAATTCTATATCGATTTTCATTATGTTTATTTCTATAGTCTACTGAAATATATCCACCGATATAAATTGGTAAGGATGCAACTTGTACACCACTACCCAATTCGTACTTATCTTGAGCAGGTAAATATAAGAAAAGTAGTAATAATAATATGATTTTAAACAAATAAACCCTTTTGTAGTTTTTGAGATATAGTTTCCATTATAGTTAAAAGTAAATTAGTAGTTTCTTATTTGGTATTTAAGTGAAAATTATTATGAAGATTCGTGAAAATTATTTTCGATTAATGAAGCTAACTCAATGTCGTTGAAATTTATTGATAGTTTGAAATCATCAGTTGTTTTAGATGTATTATGTTCGTTATCCAAACACTGTAGTTTTTTTAAAATTTTCACTACTTTGATATCATTGATAGTAGTGATTTTGTAAGTTGTTGTTTTATTTAAATCAAAACTTTGTGTAACAGTAGATAGAACGATATCTTCAGATTTTAAGACTATATCTTCATCATTAATATAATTAATATCTTTCTTGATAATCGTAGTGTTTTGTAATTGTATGGGTTGAGTATCTGTTTTATATGAATCAAAAAAGTAATAGCTAAGAAAGCCTACTATTGATACGGTGAATATAAGTGATTTCATGAAATCTCCATTGTTTTGGTCTTGAAATGATAGACTAGTTAAATGAAGATTTTATGAAGATTTATGAATTTTATATCCAACACCCCTAACACTTTGGATAAACTCTTTACTATTAAGTTTTTTTCTTAGGTTTTTAATATGTACATCGACAATATTACTATGTTTGAGAGAGTAATTGTCTTTGTTGAGGTGTTCACTTAGTTGGTATCTTGTTAAAATGATATTTTGGTTTTGCATAAAAAGCTCTAGTAGGTCAAATTCTGCTGTGGTTAGGTTTATGAGTTGATTATCAACAAAAACTTCATGTGTTGAGATATTGAGTACAACATTATTAACACAGATAGTTGTCGTCTTTTCTACTGCATTTTTACGAAGTAATACTCGCATTCTTGCCAATAGCTCTACATTAGAATAAGGCTTACAAAGATAATCATCCGCACCAGCATCAAGTACTTTTACTCTATCATCTATCTCTGCGTTTGCAGATAACATTAAGACGGGAGTATCTATCTGAATACTTCTTATCTCTTTTAGAAGTTCTAATCCATCGCCATCCCCAAGATTCCAATCAAGCAGTGCAAGAGCATAACTATTTTTATCAAGATATTCACTAGCTTCAACATAGCCATTGGCTACATCACAGTTATACTTTTCACTTTTTAAAAGTTTAAAGAGTTGTTTTGAAGTAAGTATATCATCTTCGACGATTAAGATATTCAAACTTTACTCCTTTTGGGTATTTTTAGATTTGGAAGTATGACATATCTAGTATTAACGCAATGTTAGTGTAAAAATTAATCATATTAACATCGCTAACACAGTAATTTATATCATTATGCTTTAGTGTAATGTAATAGATAATGTGATATTATGCAAAAAAATTACAAAGCTAGATAAAATGTACAATTTTTATAAAAAAGGTTCAAGATGACTTTAAAAAGTTTTTTATTTGATTATGGAGAAAAAGTTCCAGGATATGAGGCTACAGTTATAAACGAAAGAGAGGCAAGAGCAGCAGCAGGTATACTGTTTATGCTTGGAATGAGTGTTATTTATGTAAGTATAGGATATAACCATATAATGGTGGCAAGAGTATATTTAGGTTTTTTATTTTTAGATTTTTCTATCAGAATTATAAGTCCAAAGTATTCTCCATCTATGCTTCTTGGTAAGTTTGTAGTACGAAATCAAAAACCAGAGTATGTTACTGGATTATCAAAGCGTTTTGCATGGACCCTTGGTTGGATTTTCTCTCTGCCGATGATGTACTGGTTTGTTCTTCAATGGGACATCACTTTTTACAAGGTTTTAATTTGTCTATTATGTCTTAGTTTAATGTTTTTAGAGTCTGCATTTTCAATATGTGTTGGTTGTTATATATATAAAATGATTTTAAAAAAAGATCCAGACCATTGTCCTGGTGGTGTTTGTGAGATAAAGCAAAAAGAAGCAATACAGATGTTTAATCCTATACAAGCAATAATTGCAATTGTAACTACAATAGCACTAATGGTTGGAATTTACGCTTTTCTTGCTAAAACAGAATCAAAAACATTTTTTGGGGTATTTTTACATGAAATGGTTTTAACAAAAGCACAATTAAAACATGAAAAAGATGTTTTGTTTGAGAAAGAAGCAGCAAAAGCATTTGGAGATGATGATGAAGATGATGAGTAATAATCAATAAAATTCTAATTCTCCTGCTGTAGTTTGGCAATAGTATAAGAAGGAAAATATCATGAAAGAAATTTATGAAAAAATGGGACTTTTTTATCTTGGTAAGGAAGAAGACGATAGTTTAGCACTTTATAAGTCGAAAGATTTAACAACACATGCTATGCTTATTGGCATGACAGGTTCTGGAAAAACAGGTCTTGGTATTGGGCTTATAGAAGAAGCGGCTATAGATAATATTCCTGCTATTGTCATTGATCCTAAAGGTGATATGGGGAACCTCTGTTTAGCTTTTCCCAAGCTAAGCAAAGAAGAGTTTCAACCTTGGATAGATAGTACAAAGAACTCCCAAGAAGTTGCTACGATGTGGAAAAATGGACTCAAGCACTCCCAACAAGATAAAGCACGAGTACAAAAATTTGCAAGTATTGAAAAAACTATTTATACTCCGGGAAGTTCTGCTGGGGTTGGGGTTAATATTTTAGGGAGTTTTAGTGTCCCTCCAAAAGAAGTTTTAGAAGATAGTGACACTTTAGCTTCTCTAATTAATGCTACTGTTTCTTCCCTCTTAGCACTAATTTCCATAGATGCTGACCCCATAAATTCAAGAGAGCATTTGTTACTTTCCAATATCTTTTACCACTGCTATTTAAAAGAAATTTCTCTTTCTTTAGAAGATATAATCGGGTATATTGCTTCACCACCTTTTGAAAAAATAGGGATTATGTCACTCAAAACTTTTTATAATCAAGCCGATAGAATGAAACTCGCAATGGCGCTCAATGGTGTTATATCTTCGGTAAGTTTTGCTTCGTGGATAGAAGGTGAAGCACTCGATATCCAAAATATGCTTTATGATGCAGATGGAAATGCAAAAATAGCCATCTTTAGTATCGCCCATTTAAACGAGAGTGAACGCATGTTTTTTGTGACTATACTTTTAAATGCTTACATTAACTGGATGCGAAAACAGAGTGGTAGTTCAAGTCTTAAAAATATTTTGTATATGGATGAGATATTTGGATTTTTTCCACCGAGTAAAAATCCTCCTTCAAAAGAACCTATGCTTTTACTCCTCAAGCAAGCGCGTGCTTTTGGCTGTGGAATTATCTTGTCCACACAAAATCCAGTGGATTTGGATTATAAAGGACTCTCAAACATAGGTACATGGTTCGTAGGAAAGCTACAAACAAAACAAGATATAGACAAGGTTCTCGACCCACTTAGTGCAAAATCAACACTTACTAAAAAAGAGATAGCACATCAACTTACAACTCTTAAAGGACGACACTTTTTTATGAAAAATGTTCATGCACAGAGGACTATAGAGTTTAGTACTCGCTGGGTGCTGTCATATCTCAAAGGGCCTATGACAAAAAATGATATTAAAAAATTGATGCATGATAAAAAAACAACAAAAGAGGTAAAAGAGTATCAAAAACCATCCGAAAATGCAGATATACAAAGAAAACAGATTCTCTCAGAAGGTATTAGAGAGTACTATTTAGATACAAATATTAATGCACAAACACCTTTTTATCCCTCTTTATATGCTTCACTTACTCTTAGATTTTACAGTCAAAGAAGAGGCGTAGATATAAGTAATAAGATAAATTTTTCACTAGAACTTTACAAATCACAAACACTTGCAGAGTGGGAAAATGCTTCTAAAGAGGTGCTTGGAATCTTTGAGAACAAAGCACAAAGTGATGCTAAATTTGCACTATTACCTCCTATGATTACTCAAGCAAAGAATTTAAAAACATTTCAAAAATCTTTATCGAACTATATTTATATTACAAAAAAACTCGAACTTTTTGCTTGTAAAGCACTCAAACTGGAATCAAAAATTCACCAAGATAAAAGAGATTTCATCATAGAAGTGCACAACACACTAAAAAACTTACGCGATGAAAAACTCCAAAAACTAGAAGATAGATTTCAAGTAAAAGTACAAAGACTTGAAGATAAACTCTCTCGCTTAGAAAGAAAACTACAAAAAGAGCAAAATGATGTAAGCTCTAAGACAACAGATACTTTTGTAGATATTGGGCTTGCTGTAATGAGTGCACTTTTTGGCAGTAAAAAGTTATCTAGCACAACAGTACGACGAAGTGCTTCTGCCTTTAAAAAAGGAAAAGGCATTTTTAAAGAAAAAGATGATGTGCATAATGTTGAGTCTATGATACACAACACAAATGATGATATAGAAGAACTTAGGTTTAAATTTGAAGAAGAAGTTCAAAAGATAGAAGATAAACTCGATATACAAAACTATGAGATTGTCTCCATTTATATTACACCAAGACGCAGTGATATTGTTATTAAAGAGATGGCACTCTTATGGAAAAGATAAGTTTAATATGAGAATTTTAAAAAATTTAGTGAAAACAAACTTATTGCCAACCTACAGCAAACTTCAATATACCAGCGATTAGAAAAAGGTGCAATTGCAAGGCACAAAGTTGCAGGAGCTACTAGTAGCTTCAAGGCTT
>JASFZD010000121.1:0-5318 GCA_045046645.1 Sulfurimonas sp.
ATGGTGAAGTGGTCTTAAGCATAGCCAATGGTGAAAAACTTACAAATCTAAGAGTGATTATGAGTCGCCCAAATATCGACCCAATAGAGTATCTTAAAACCACTCTTAAAATCTATTCGCCAACGATTAAAGAGCGAATCCCACTTAAAGAGTTAGCCGATATAAGCTATAAACATAAAGTAGCCGAGGTGACACACTACAACCTCTCTCCTGTATGTGTTTTAGGAGTACGATTTAGAGGTAATGATATGAGTGTAGTAGTGAAAAATATCCAAACTTCTCTTTCAAACGCAGGCTTACCTGATAACATCACAACCGATATAAGTGGTTTTTACAAAGAGCAACAGAAGTCTTTTAAAGAGATGAGTTTAGTTATTTTATTTGCCATCACTATCATTTTTATAGGACTGCTTCTTAACTTCAGCTCTCTTCGTATAGCACTCAGTATACTCATGGCATTAATCCTCACAACTACAGGTGTCTTAGGAGCTTTGTACCTCACAGGAAAACCACTTGATATTATGGCGTTTATGGGGATTTTGATTGTGCTTAGTATCGTGATAAATAACAATGTACTGATTTTTGATTTTTATCAGATGAATCCACAAAACAGAAGTGACGAGATAGAGCAAGAGCTTGATGCCCTCGCACTTCGGGCAAAACCAATTCTCATGACAATGGTGTCAAATGCTTTAGCCCTTCTACCTATCGCTTTAGCCATAGGAACTGGAACACAGATTATTCAAGATTTAGCTATCGCCATTATGGGTGGTTTGCTTTTTGCGATTATAATTAACTTATACATAATTCCACTCTTTTTTCATTTCATAAGGATTCGATAATTGAAACTACTCATAATAGAAGATGATAAAAACATACTTTCACTTTTACAAAGAGCTTTTAATAAAGATGGTTATGTTATTGATAGTGCTATGGATGGTGAAGATGGGGAGTATCTTGCATCTATAAATAGTTATGATGTAATTATACTTGATTGGATGCTTCCTCTTAAAAATGGGATAGAAGTTATAAGATCTCTTAGAGAGAAAAATATCAAAACACCGACTATTATGCTCAGTGCTAAGGGTGAAATAGAGGATAAAGTTGCAGGTTTAAAATATGGTGCAGATGATTATCTTTCAAAACCATTCTCTTTTGCAGAGTTAGAGGCAAGAGTAGAAGCACTCTATCGTAGGAATATTTCACAAGGTGTTACTCTTCTTAAAGTAGGTGATATAGAGATAAACAGTGAGAGTAAAATAGTGACAAAAAACAAGCAAAGAATAGAGCTAACAGCAAAGGAGTATGAACTACTTCTATTTCTTCTTAAAAATAAAAATGCCTATGTTTCAAATGCCATGATAGAAGAGCAACTCTGGAATAATCAAGAGTATATTAACTCTAATGTTATTCAAGTAACAGTTTATCATTTGAGAAAAAAACTAGCCAAAGAGTTTATAAAAAGTAACCGTGGTTTGGGGTATAAAATTGAAGTTTAACTCTCTAAAAGCTCGTGTACTTATCTGGTTTGGAACTGTTGCTTTTATAGTATTAGCACTGTTTGCACTTTCCTTTAGCTATTTTTTAGATAAAAGTATAGATAACAACATAAAAAGCAGACTTGAGTTTATCGCTCATAAATATGAAGACCATATAGAAACTCAAAATATCGGGATCGCTGTAGTCAAAGATGGTACAATTGAAATTAAAAATAGTGATTTTAGTTTACAAAATTTTAAGCATTACCTACACCAAGAAGAGAATTTTTTCATCTTAGAACACACCCAAGATGATGACTACATAGATGCTCTTTATATAGAAAAAGTTGGTACAAAAAAGATTATGGTTTTTCAAAAAAATATTACTAATAAAATAGAGAACTTTCAAGATATTTTACTCTTTCTCATTCCTGTTTTGCTTTTAATATTTATCTTTTTAGCAAGTAAGATGCTCGATAAAATCTTATCTCCAATAAACAGACTCATAAACGCCACGAAAGATATGAGTGTAACTAAATTTACAAAGAGTATAGAGGTTCCAAAAGGGGATGATGAGATTAAAGAGCTTGTTGTCTCTTTTAATGCGATGATAGAGAGGTTACAAGAGGGAATAGAGGGTTTAGACAGGTTTAACTCAGATGTCTCTCATGAGCTTAAAACTCCTTTGACTGTAATACAAGGAGAGATAGAATTAGCTCTTAGAAAAACACGAAAGCCGATGGAATACCAGAACACTTTAGCCACAATTGCAACACAATCAAAACAGATAGAACTCATAGTAAAACAGCTCCTACTTCTTACAAAATACACCAAAGAAAATATAAAAGATTCTTTTCTTGAGTGCATACTTGATTCACTACTTGTAGGGGTAATAGACAAGTTTCAGATGCAACTTAAAGAAAAAAACTTACAACTAGAGATACAAAAGATAGAGCCTATTACAATGCAAGCAAACCCTATTTTGATAGAGTCAATTTTTAGTAATATCATTGATAATGCTATAAAATACTCACAAAAAAATAAAAAAATCTCTCTCTGGCTTTATCAAGATTTTAAAATTCATTTTGTAGTAAAAGATGAGGGTATAGGGATAGATAAAGAGCATCTAGCAAAAATAACCGAGAGATTTTATAGAGTCGATAGCTCACGCAATAAAAAAATTGATGGGTTTGGACTTGGACTTAGTATTGTCAAAAATAGTGTTTTGATGCATGAGGGGAGTTTAGACATTAAATCTGTAGGGGTCGAGGGAACAACAGTTACGATACTTCTGTAAAGGGTGAATTTTCATTTTCATTTCATCCAAAAACTCTATGATTATAAAAATTAATCATGGAGTCCGAAAAAATGACAACTTTACTCAAAAATACAATAACAGCAACTCTTTTACTCTCTACTTTACTTATCGCAAAAGAAGTCCCAGACAGTGATGAGGGATGGCATAGTCATCGTCCTATATTGCAGCTCAGAGAAAGAGCCCAAGAGAGAGTAGAGTCAAAGAAAAATGCTTTAGAAATTTTAGATAAAGTTCTTTCACCTTTTGAAGACATGACGGAGTATGCCTTAGATAAAGATGTTTCTTCTATGAAAAAAGGGTATAAAAATATAGAAGCACTTGAAGATAGTGGACTCTTGGCTAAGTCTGTAAATGATGGTATAACTGCACAAATTTCAAAAGATATAGAATCATTAGAAGACTATATCAACACAAAAAATTACTCAGAAGTAGCACTCCTTAGCACAAATATTTTTAAAATTATCACCAATAATTTTGCATATAGTCAATATGTAAATAATCAGATTCATATGGAAAATTTAGATGGAATGGGATTTGAGATTTTATCATTGTTAAGCAAAAAAGATATAAACTACGAACAGATACAAAGTATCATTAATGAGGCTCAAAAATCTTGGATGTTTTTAAGAGATGAGATGAAAGATGAAAACTCCATAGACTCTTTTGATTTACTTTTTAAAGCACTCTTTCATACTACAATCAAGCATGACTATGAGATGTTAAAAATACTTGCATCAATGGATTTAGCACTTGTTGATGTTATAGAAAAACAGTTTCAATAGGAAAAAATCATGTTAAAAAAGATAGCAACTCTCTCACTCTTCGCATTTACTCTTCAAGCTGATATGTCCAGTTTTTATAAAGAGGCTGTGCAGACTTTACAATATGAAAAGAGTTATACTCTTTATAAGCAATCAAATAAAACTTCTCAAAGTGCTGTGACATACTCAAAGTATGCTAATTTTAGTCTGGATGCCGCTTACACAAATACCCATGCTAAACTCCTGCCAACGAGTGCAGGGAACTTTAACACTACTGATATATCATTTAGTGATTCCATAGATATTTTTGGAAAAAACAACTATAAAATAGAGTCTCTGCATTTAGATAAAAAAGCTACAAAAGCACAACTCAATGTAAAAAAAGAGCAACTTTTTATAGCCTTGGTAAACTTAGTAAGTCTCTATAATCGCACTTCTCAAGAGCTAAAACTACATCAAAACCTTTTTACAAAGCAAGAAGCCATATATAAAAAGCTCAAACTCTTAGGCGAACATGGAGATATGACGAAGCTTGATGTACTGCGATTTAAAAACACTCTTACAACACTTAAAACAAAAATAGTCTCTCAAAATCAAGCACTTGTCAAGATGAAAAAACAGTTGTCTCTTTATGCTCCAGATGAAGCCATACCAATACTTGATGTAACAACATTACTCTTTTCAAAAGAGGATTTTATAGCTCACAATCCACAAGCAACACTTAACTCTCTTGATGCACAAAAAAAAATAGCACAAGCATATGGAATGAAGAGCAGCTACTTTCCAACACTTGACGCAGGAGTAGCCTACCAAAAACTAGACGATCCTACAGGATATGGAGATAATTATTCAGTTGGAATAGCTTTACATATACTCCTTAATAGTGGAGATTTTAAAGAAGCTGAGGCACTCAAAGTATCAGCACTAAGTTTTGAAGCACAAAGTATCACTTATAAAATCCAAAGAGAAAATGAGTATATAGGGTACAGAGAATCTTTTGAGAATGCCTCTAAAGAGTTAGTTATCTTAGAAAAAGCATTGAGTGACTATGAAGAGAGTGAAGCAACGATAAAAATAGCCTACCTTAAACAGTATGTAGATTTCAACACCTATCTGCAAGTGCTAACACAAGCTCTTGATGTTAAAAAACAGATTATCGCGATGCAGGCACAAAAAGCAAAAGAGGCGATACTCATAAACACCATCGCTTCTGGAAAGATTTATGAGTAAAAAGATACTCCATTTGAATTTATCTACCCGCTGATATTAATGCTTCATAGTGGAGGTAGAGTTCTTGATGATATCAAAGAGATAAGACTTGATACAGCATTATCAACACTTTTGAAAATGGATAATATTCCAACAGCAAGTGCTATTACAAAGTATCTGCATAAACTACAAGTGAAGATGGAATAAAAAAAATCAATAAAACCTATCTCAAAAGATTTCTAAAAAGTATAAAAGATGAAGAACTTATCTTAGACATTGATGCTACTTTTATAGAAGCTCATAAAAATACAGCAAAATTCTCTTACAAAGATGCTCCTGGATATATGCTAATGGTAGGACATATCAACGGTGGCTATGTAATAGATGTAGATTTCAGAGAAGGAAATGAAGCACCAGCGAAAGAGAATTTAGAGTTTATCAAACAATGCCAAAAACAACTTCCATTAGGTGTAAAGTTTGATAGAGTACGAATAGATAGTGCAGGATATCAAGCATCAATATTCAATCATTGTGAGAAAGAAAAAATACTTT
>JASFZD010000122.1:0-5183 GCA_045046645.1 Sulfurimonas sp.
TCTGTTGAACTTAGCCCATTTGCATTACGAACAGCTTCATAAAACTCACTAATGTTAAGCTTGTTTCTTTGCGCTGTTTTTTTAATATCATCAAAAACTTCAGTGCTTGTTACCGTGATTTGTCTCTCCTCTCTTTCTATACCTTCTAATTTTTGACGGATAAGGATGTCAGAAGCAGCTTTTGCATCAGCGTGAACCTCTTGCATCTTTTCTTTGATGTCAAGAAGTGTAATTGCTTTATCTTTTACAACGATGGCTACTCCATCATAGACAGCTGCGTTTAGTAGACCTGAGATGAGCAGAGAAAAAAGAATTTTATACATAAATATCCATTTATTGAGTTTAATACACTATTTTACCAGCATTTAACCAACAATAGCTTAAAATTCGATAATTATATTAAAAGGTTATTTCATGGTTGTTACTCGTTTCGCTCCAAGCCCTACAGGCTACTTACATATTGGCGGTTTAAGAACTGCACTTTTCTCTTATCTTTGGGCTAAAAAAAATGGTGGTCAGTTTGTACTTCGTATTGAAGATACAGATAAGGCTCGAAATTCACAAGAGGCTACAGATGCGATTTTAAAGGCTTTTGAGTGGTTAGGTTTAGAGCATGATGGAGAGATAACTTACCAGAGCGAGCGAGACGATATTTACGCAAAGTATATTAAGCAACTCCTTGATGAAGGCAAAGCGTATAAATGTTATATGAGTAAAGAAGAGCTAACAGAGCTTCGCGAAACACAGATGGCTAACAAACAAAGAACTATGTACGATGGTCGTTATCGTGATTTTGAAGGGACACCACCAGAAGGTATAGAGCCTGTTATCCGCATAAAATCACCTATTAGTGGAGAGATATTGGTCAAAGATGGTGTAAAGGGAGATGTTAGTTTTCAAGCTGAGGATATACTTGATGATTTTGTAATCGCCCGAGCAGACGGAAGTCCAACTTATAACTTTGTTGTAGCGATTGATGATCATCTTATGGGTATAAATGAAGTTATTCGTGGAGATGACCATCTAAGTAATACACCTAAGCAAATAGTTGTTTATGAAGCCTTAGGCTTTGAACTTCCTAAATTTTATCATGTACCTATGATTCATAATTCTAAGGGTAAAAAACTCTCTAAACGAGATGGTGCTACAGATGTCATGGCATATAAAGAGATGGGCTACACTCCTCAAGCTCTTCTGAATTTTTTAGTGCGTTTGGGATGGAGTCATGGCGACCAAGAGATATTTAGTATGCAAGAGATGCAAAATCTTTTTAACCCTAAAGATATTAACAAATCAGCTTCTATCTATAATACTCAAAAGCTAGATTGGTTAAACGCACATTACATTAAAAACACATCAAACGCAGAGCTAACAGAGTTACTAACAGAGTATGGACTTGTTCTAACTTCACATGATAAAAAAGAGATTTTACTTGATGCTCTCAAAGAGAGAGCGAAGACTTTAAAAGAGTTAGCAGTGTTAGTGAGTGATGTGATAACAACACCAACTTCTTATGAAGAAAAAGCAATTAAAAAAGCTTTTAAAGGTAATGCTATAGAAGTTCTCAATGCCTTTGGTGCTAAAGTAAGTAAAGCAGATGAGTTGAAACTCCCACTTGATTATCATACCCTTATGGAAGAAGTGGTTAATGAGATGGAAATCGGTTTTGGAAAAATAGGAAACCCTCTGCGTGTAGCACTTCTTGGAAAAATGAGTGGACCAGGACTTGATGTTGTTATGGCTGTAATCGGTAAAGAAGCGACGATGTTACGCATCGCTAATACTATAACGCATAATTCAAAAAATAATTGACAAAAGGCACACATAGTGCTATAATTTAAATATGATTACATACAATTGGAATACAGAAAAGAATCTGCTACTTAAAAAAGAACGTAACCTCAGTTTTGAACAAATTGTTTCGCATATTGAAAGTGGTGACTTGCTTGATATTGTAGCGCACCCAAATAAAGAAAAGTTTCCACATCAAAAAATACTGATAGTCAAAATTGAAGAGTATGTAATCGCTGTGCCTTTTGTCCAAAACAAAAAAGAAAGATTTTTAAAGACAATTATTCCAAGTCGTAAACTTACAAAACAATACCTAAAGGATATGTAATGAAAGAGTTGAAGCTAAGTGAAGAAGAAACTGAACTTTTAGATTCTCTTGAGTCTGGAGAGTGGAATTCTGTTGAGAACTTACAAGAAGAGATTTCTTCACATCAAACTATTGCAAGTAATACGCTTAAAAAAGATAAGCGAGTAAACTTGCGCATGACATCTAAAGATTTAGAAGCTATTAAGATATTTGCTGTTGAAGAAGGCCTCCCCTATCAAACACTTATGTCGAGTGTACTTCATAAGTTTATTACGGGTAGACTCGTAGATCAAAAAGCAGGATAACAAGACTTATTAACCAACTATGATGTAAACTTACTCTTATATTTACTCTAGGAAAGCACTTTGCAAGAGAACAAACCAATAACAATAAAATCAATTTTTAAACTTGTATTAGATAAAAAACCGGCACTCATTTATGGGCAAATCATAACACTTTTAGCTATTTTGGTAAGTGTTCCTATCCCCTTGATGCTTCCTGTAATGGTAGATGAAGTGCTTTTAGGAAAACCCTCTTATATTGTCCATAGTATAAACGCAGTGCTAGGCAGTGGTTCAGCTTTTTATTATATAACGATTGTTGGTGTTAGTGTTATTGTCTTGCGTTTTATGTACTATGTTTTAGGTGTTATTACTACAAAGATATTTACAAAAATTTCTAAATATGTGACTTTTATGATTCGTAAAAGATTGGTAAAACATCTCCAAATTGCTTCTATGAATGAGTATGAAACCATAGGAAGTGGAGCTATAACTTCAACACTTATTACAGATATTAATACTTTAGATAGTTTTATTATGAGTAGTGCTTCTAAATTTGTTGCTTCTGTTCTAACACTTTTGGCTGTAGGTGCTGTACTTATTGCGATAAATCCTGTTCTTGGTCTTTTAATCCTCTTTATTCAACCAGCAATTATGTTTGTGAGTAAAAAAATGTCATCAAAAGTTGGTTTACTTAAAAAAGAAGAAAATGAATCAATTGCAAATTTTCAAGAGGATGTTGGTGAAACGCTTGAGCTTTTTGGGCAGATAAAAGCTAGCAACAAAGAAGAGTACTTTTTTGACAAAGCCGTTAGTCAAGCAGATAAAATACAGACAACATCAAATGAGTATAATTACAAAAGTGTTGCTTATGAAAAACTCTCTTATACAATTTTTTTGAGTGTTTTTGAAGTCTTGCGTGCATCAGGACTACTTTTGGTGGCATATAGTGATTTGAGTATTGGTATGATGTTTGCGATGTTTGGATACATCTGGTTTATCATGACACCTGTTCAAGATATCTTATCTATGCAGTATAGCTACTCCTCAGCGATGGCAGCACTCGAGAGAATTAACAAGATTTTAACTCTTAAAACTGAAGTGAGTGGAGTAAACACACTCGATTTTGATGAGCTAGATATCTCAATCAGAAATTTAAATTTTTCATATAAAGCAGGTGAAAAACAAATTCTACAAGATATAAGCTTAGACATTAAGGCAGGCTCTAAAATAGCACTTATAGGTGCTAGTGGGAGCGGAAAAACGACACTAGCTCAAGTTATTGCCGGATTTTATGAGAAACAGAGTGGTGAGCTTTATTACAATGAGTATCCAGCAGAAGAGTTAGATAAACAATCATTAAGAAATCAGATTTTTTTAGTTCTGCAAATGCCTATTTTATTTAATGCTTCACTGCGTTTTAATATCACAATGGGAAATGAAAAGATTAAAGATGAAGATATTTTAATAGCTCTTGGTATTGCTCAACTTAACAGTATGCTTGATGGTATGAAAGATGGATTAGATACTATCGTTGGTCATCATGGCATAAGACTCTCAGGAGGACAAAGACAGCGTTTAAGCATAGCTAGAATGATGCTCTCTTATCCAAGCGTTGTTATCTTTGATGAATCAACATCTGCTCTTGATGTACACACAGAATCAAAGCTATTTGACACGATTACACCACTCTTAAAAAACAAAACAGTCATAACAATCGCACATAGATTAAGTACGGTTAAAAACGCAGATATGATTTATGTTTTAGATGAGGGTAAGATTGTTCAAAGAGGAACGCATAAAGAGCTAGAATCTAAAGAAGGGCATTATAACGAGTTTGTGAAACAGCAGTTGATTTAGTTATATCAAAGACTTTAAAAAAGTTTGTAAGTACTTAGGATTAAACTTATTGGTCATACTTCCATCTTTTATCATAAATTTTAAAGCCTCGAAATATGTATATTTTGTTCTGTATGGTCTATTGTTTGTTAGAGCATTGAAAACATCACAGATGCCTATAATAGAAGCAAACTTACTTATTTCATTTTCGAGTAAATTATCTGGGTACCCACTACCATCATATCTTTCATGATGATGCATGATAGCATCAATAATGTAGGGGTTGTTAATATGATTCTGGTGTGCTATCTGGACACTTTTTTCTGGATGTTTAGAAATAATGTTTAACTCTTTAGTTTCTAGTTTGGAGTCTTTTTGTAAGATGTCTTCGTCCACTGTGTTGACACCTAAGTCATATAGTAAACCTACTAATCCAATCTGAAGTAACTCCTCTTTATTAAAATGTAATAAGTACCCAAGATTGACTGCATAAAGAGCAACATGGAGCAGATGGGTTTCTAGCTCATAAGAGTCTGAAAAATAGGATATTGTATCTTTGATAAAATCTTTTTTTTCTTCGATGATATAAATAATAGTCTCTATCATATGATTTAAGCATTGAGTTGTTTCTTGGCTATAGTGCTCTTGCAGTAAGTGAGGATAGTTTTTTTTATGTATTACATACAAAAGATTAAGAATTTTTTTGTTTGAACTTATGTTTTCTTGAACATACTGTAGTATATGAGAACATTGTAAATCTTTAACGCCATGATTTTTAACTGAAATGTATAATTGATCTTGCTTTAGTAATTTATTATACATATTATCTGAAAGAAGCGTTCCCACTTTGATAATAACTACAAAACTGTCTAGTTTCACCACGTTATGGTTGCCAAATTTCATAAACAAAAAAGTGATAGCTTAGAAACATAATAGTAAAATCTTCATACCACATAAGGATTTAA
>JASFZD010000123.1:0-12203 GCA_045046645.1 Sulfurimonas sp.
AGAGCATAACAAAAACTTCTCAAAACAAAAAGATTTACTTGCTGTAGATGCAACAGCAGAGTGTACGACATGTGAGGCTTGTGTTACAGTATGTCCTACACATATTGATATCCGTAAAGGTTTACAACTTGAGTGTATCAACTGTTTGGAGTGCGTAGATGCTTGTACAACTGTTATGGGTAAACTTGGTAAGCCTTCACTCGTTACATGGTCAAGTGATTATGAGATAGTAGATAGATTAGGAAAAACGAAATACTTTCGTCCTAAAGTTCTTGCTTATATGGGTTTACTTATTGGTATCTCTGTTATCCTTGGGTTTATGGGCGGAACAAAAGAGCATATGCTTCTAAACATCAACAAAGAGTCTCGTCTTTACTCAACGAAACATTTAAGTGATGGCAAAGTGAGAGTAGATAACTCTTATGTATTTTTACTCCAAAATACTGAAAACAAGAAGATGAAGTTTTACTTTGATATCATTCCTCCAAAAGGTATGGAAGGGAAAATAACTATCGCTAAACCAACAAAGGCATTTAGTGCAACTCCGGGTGCTAAGAAGAAAAAAATTGTTACACTTAGAACAACAGAGGTTCTTGTAAACAATAATAGAAAAGATACTATTATCCCGATTAAGATTCATGCTTATGCGCTTGATAAAGATGGCAAGATAAATAAAGAAATCTCTGTATTTAGAGATGCAACTTTTGTATTTCCAAAGAAAAGTGTTTTAGATAAAGCTAAGTAACATAAGTTTAATAAATAATAAGATAAACTTCAGAAGGTTTAAATAACTTCTAGGAGTTTTATCTTGTTTAAAAAAATCGTATTCTCTGCTCTTATACTTTATACAATACTCGGTATTGTAGTCCTCCCTCTTGTTTTAAAGCCACAACTGATTAAACTTGTGCAACACGAAACAAATGCAAAACTTAGTATTGAAAATATTAGTTTTAATCCTTTCTTTTTTAAATTAACACTAGATCAAACGCAGCTTTCTTCTTTAGACAATAAACCACTTATAGGATTTAAGTCATTGCTTGTCGATGTTGATGTTTACTCTCTCTTTGTGGGAGCGATACATATTAAGGATATAGTGCTGCAAAGACCTGAAGTATCTGTTGTGTATAATAAAGATAAAACATTTAATCTTTTAGGCATTATTAAACCTACAAAAGATGAAGTTAAACTTGATTCTACAGATACTAACTCAACAGCAAGTTTGCCAAGAATTATTATTGATAATATTCAGATTGTCAGTGGTCGTGTAGCATATGAAGACTTTACAAGAAAAGATGTCTTTGATTTTTCTTTTCATGAGATAGGGTTTAAACTGCAAGATATTGACACGAATGATTTTAACAACTCTAAAGCAACTTTGAAGTTTTACTCAAATCTTGGTGATGGAGGATTTGTTGATTTTAAAACAAATCTAGTCAGTTATAAACCTGTCATTTTAGACGGTACTCTTAATTTTCAAGCCACTAAACTTTATACAGAATGGAAGTACATTAAAGATCAATTAAACATTGAGATTGCAGATGGAAAAGTATCTTTTGGACTGCACTACTTTTTAAACCTTGAGGACTTAAACGCAACGATTATAGATAATGTCAATATCGCTTTAGATAAATTGAGAATACTTCCAAAAGGAGAAGAAAAAGATGTCCTTAATCTAAAATCATTCTATGTAACAAACGCAACTATCAAACCATTGGCTCAAAATGTGCATATAGAAAAAGTAGGTTTGGATACTCTTGATGTGCATGTAAAACGCGATAAAGCAGGCAATATAGACTGGCAGGAATATATCAAAATCAGTAGCGATGAAAGTAATAAAATTGCACAAGAAGACAACTCAACAAAGAGTGCTAAACCTTGGAGTGTTGTACTAGATGCTATTGCTTTAGAAAATATCGCACTAAATCTCGAAGATGCTAGTGTAAAACCAAATGTGACAAGCAAAATAAATAGTTTAAATTTTTATGCACAAAACATAAAACTTGACGCAACTAAAGCATTTCCGTATCAGTTAGATATGCTTATGAATGATAAGTTTAAGTGTAACTCTCAAGGTAATATAAGACAAAAAAGTTTAGAGATACAAACGCATACTATTTGTAAGGATTTTGATTTAGCACATTACAGACCTTACATAGATCAGATTGCATCCTCAGAGTTAAAAGTTTACGATTTGAAATTAAAGAGTGCTGTAGTTGGTTTTGATAGTAGGGTAAAGATAAAAGATGTTAACAAAACTATTGGAATATTTGTAAATGATACTAACGTGACCCTTTCAAAGTTTTATCTAACTAAACGCAGTAACAAAGAGAAGTTAGTTACTTTTAACTCTTTGGCAGTGAATGGTATAGAGGTGGATACTCTTACAAATAACATAGGTGTGCAAAAGGTCTTACTTGACAAGCTTATCTTGAATGTTGCAAGAAATAGCGATGGAAAAATAAACTTTGATAAGCTTGTCGTGCCAAAAAAGAGTAAAGTTACAAAAACTAAGAAAAAAAGAAGAACTGACAAGACAAAGGATAAAGCACTTGCGTTTACCCTAAAACAGTTTTCCCTCAAGAATGCAAAAATAAACTTTAATGATAAAGCTTTACTGAACAAGACAAAACAAAAAGTTGATAGAATTAATCTAAATGCTTACAATATAGATATCAAAAAGAATAGTTGGTTAAACTATAAACTTGTCGCTAGAGTTAACTCTAAAGGTTACATAAATGCAGCTGGTAAACTCAGGCATACACCATTAAAAGAAAAGGGAAGCTTTGCTTTAAAGGATATACGCTTAAAAGATATTACACCTTACTTGCAAGAGAGTAGCTTTGTTAGTATAGATGATGGAAAATTATCACTTAAAGCGAAGACTTATTATGCTGTTTCAAAAAAGAATCCTAATCTACAAGTTAATGGTTCTGTGAGCCTAAAAGATCTTTATATTAATGATAGCAGAGATAAGAGCCCTCTGATAACGATTAACGATTTGAAACTTAAAAAATTCACTTTTGAACTGTTTCCAAATCGTTTATATATAGATGAAGTAGAGTTAAACTCATTTTATGTTGATGCTATGATAGATGAGAATAAGCAGATGAATTTTGCAAAATTACAAAAAAGTTCTGATGCAAATGAAACTGACATAAATACGACAGTAGCCCAAGCGAAGCTTGAAGATGCAAACGCAAGTCAAGAACCTGTATTTCCTGTGAAAATTTTAAAGATAAAAATCCGTGGAGGAAATGCAAAATTTGCAGATTTTTCTATACCTTTAAAGTTCAAAACAGATATCCATGATCTCAATGGTGAGATATATGTTGTATCAAACTCACCTCAGGAGACAGCGTATATTGATATTAGTGGAGAGGTTGATAAGTATGGTTCAACAAAGTTAAAAGGAAGCATAAACGGTGCAAATCCAAAAGAGTATACAGACTTAGACTTTAACTTTAAAAACCTTGAGCTTAATTCTCTGAGTGGCTATAGTGCTTCTTTTGCAGGGCATGAGATAGAGTCTGGAAAGCTTTATTTAGATTTAGGGTACAAAATTCAAAACTCACAGTTACTTGGTAAAAATAGTGTGATGATTAAGAGTATAAAATTGGGAAAAGAGACAGAAGATGAAAATGTCACTGTTTTACCTTTGGGTTTTGTGATAGCACTTTTAGAAGATAGTGATGGCATTATCGATATTGATATGCCAGTAGAGGGTAACTTAGATGAACCTGATTTCAAATATGGAGCATTAGTTTGGAAAACTTTTGGAAACCTAATGCTAAGTGCAGTAACATCTCCTTTTAGATTTTTAGGATCTATGATGGGGATTGATGGAGATGCCCTTGAATTTGCAGAGTTTGAGTTCGCAAACAATACAATCTTACCTCCCCAGAGAGAGAAGTTGGATAACATTGCTAAAATGATGATAAAGCGTCCTAAGATTAAATTACATCTTGCTCCGACATATGATATTATTAGAGATAAAAGAGCGCTACAACTGCAAAAGCTCGTTACACTTATTTTGAAAAAAAGCAATATAAAAACTAGAGAAGATAGTGCAAATGCAATGAGTAAAGATATTTTAGAATCAATATATAAAGAGAAGAAAAATGATGATAAGCTAGCTAAACTAGAAGAAGAACTACATGCTAAGTATAAAGATGAAAATTTTAATAGAGAGTATAAAAAAGCATTAATAAAGCTATGTAGCAATCTTCAGATTGTGTCAAAAGAGGAACTTGAAGCTTTAGCTCATAGTCGTGTTAGTGCGATTAAATCTTATCTGACTAACGAGAAAGAGGTAGCTAAGCAAAGAATGATTCAAGATGAAATAAAGGTTGTAGAAAATAAAGACAAAAAAATTCTTAAGCTTGATTTGACGATAAAAGTAGAGTAAAAGAAGACCTTAAATAAGAAAGGGATATAATCCGCTTTTATAATTAAAATAATATAAAGGTAAATAATGGCTTTTTCTCAAAAAAATATAAAAGGAACTATGTCTGGAATTATTTTTGTAGCAATTTTCGCTTTTGCTGCAACGGCGATCGCACAGATAGGTTTTATTCATAATTTAGGAATTTCTCCACTTGTTATTGGTATCGTAATGGGTATCTTTTATGCAAACACACTTCACCAGCACATCCCAAGTGAATGGGGAACTGGTATTACTTTTTCTGGCAAAAAGATACTGCGTTTCGCAATCGTATTTTACGGTTTTCGTATAACATTTCAACAGATTATGGAAGTAGGTATGAGTGGTTTCATGGTATCACTTATCATGTTAAGTACAACATTTATATTAGGAACTTATCTTGGTATAAAAGTATTTAAAATGGATAGAGATACTTCAATGCTTACAGCTTCAGGTGCTTCAGTTTGTGGTGCGGCAGCAGTTTTAGCAACAGAACCTGTACTAAACGCAGAGGGACATAAAACAGCAGTGGCAGTTTCAATGGTTGTACTTTTTGGAACGATTTCTATGTTCTTATATCCAGTTCTTTATGCTTCTATCATAGAACCAGCTACAGGATTTTTACATATGACACCACAGCAGTTTGGTATCTATGTCGGTGGAACTATCCATGAAGTAGCACAAGTTGTTGCAGTTCCTGCCTCAGTGCAAGGTGCTCCAGCTGAGATGGCGAATTCTGCTGTTATTGTTAAGATGACTCGTGTTATTATGATTGCACCAATGCTAATTGTTTTAGGGATTTACCTCTCTATGCAAGCTAAAAAAGCTGGTGGAATATCAAGTGGCTTAACTCTCACTATCCCTTGGTTTGCAGTTTACTTTGTAGGTATGGCAGGATTTAACTCTTTAGACCTTGTTCCTCATAACATCGTAGCAACAATCAACGAGATAGATACATTTTTACTAACAATGGCTATGACTGCTCTTGGTATGGGTACTATCTTCGCTAAGTTTAAAGGTCTAGGACTTGCTCCTGTCTACACTGCTGCTAGTATGTTTGTATGGTTAGTAGTAGGTGGTTTTGTGATTACCAAAGTAGTTACTTCAATCTTCTAGTAGATAGCTAACAGTGATTAAGTCTAGTGCTTAATCACTACTTCTAAACGCAATAGTTATCTCCGTCCCCTTAGTTTCTTTTGACTTTATATCTAATTTATAATTGTACTCTTTGACAATATTATCTACAATATTTAAGCCAACTCCAAAACCACCAGCATAAGAACTCGCTCTTACAAATCTTTTAAAGATTTCATCAAGTTTGTCTTTCGCTATCCCGATGCCTTCATCTTTGATACTAAAACTGTTTGTAGTAGTTGTTAGGCTTATGCTTGTTTTTGGATTTGAGTATTTGATGGCATTACTTAAAAGGTTGTTGATAAGCATTTTTGCTTTTGTAGGAGCGATGTTAAGTTTGCATGGTTTTAGGTCTGAGACAAGAGTTATTTTCTTCTTCTTTAAGAGTTCTCCAAAGTATTTTAAAGATTCTTTGATAACTTCATCAAAGTAAAGTTCTTCTGGTTTTTCACTTGAGTTGTCAAAACTTAAAAAACTGAGCGAAGAGTATATCTCATAAAGTTGTTTGGTGCTAATACTGATGTTTTGAACTATCTTTTCATCATAGGTTTGTTTAGATTTCATTCTAGATGTACTCATCATAAGTGCAGTTATAGGAGTGTTAAGCTCATGGGTAGTATCTTTTACAAAATCTTCAATCTCATTCATTTTATCTTTGATAGGTTTAAAAAATATATAGGATAAAAATATAGCAATAATGATAATTGCAATTGCTGTCATAATAACTGTATATAAAATTTTATTTTTTAAAACAACGATGTTTGAGATACATTCACTACTTTGAACGATTACATACTCTGCGTTTAGATGACCAGCTGTTTTGTTAGTGATAAGCGTAAAAGCACCCTCTTTCATGTAAAACTCTTTATCAAAATCAACTTTTTGCATCACACCACCATAAATTAGCTCTTTATTTTTATCTAAAATGGCGACATCTGCTTTAGCAAATCTAGGGAGAGTAAAGGCAGTATTACTCATCTGTGCCTTGATGACTCTTGCGCTCACAGTATCAGCAATATGATTCATTTTATAAAAGTTACTGTTTTTTTCCATAGCAACTTGAGAGGTAAAAAACCAATAAGCTGCAAGTGCTAAAAAGCTAAAGGTTGAGATAAGATAAAGTGCCAAAAAAGAGTAAAATGATTTTTTAGTGATTTTATTCATAAGTATAGCCTAAACCTCTAACGGTAGTAATTTTTTCTTTTCCTATAATCTCTCTAAGAGTTCGTATATGAGAGCGAAGCGTTGCATCACTAGGAAGTGAATCAAAATTCCATATATTTTGTGTGAGTTCTTCAGAAGAGATAAGTCTTCCTTTGTTATTTAAAAAGTAAGCTAGAAGTTGGCTATCTTTTGTTCCCAATGAGATTTTTTTATCATTTTTTATAATCACTTTCTGCAGAGGAGAGAAAGATATTTCTTTTGATATTGCTATATTCTCCTTTGTCTCAATGTTGAAGATGCGTTTAGTATTTAAAATCCTTGCGTTTAACTCATCAAGTTCAAATGGTTTTTTAATGTAATCATGCGCACCAATATCAAAGGCTTTTTTTAAGTAAGTGGTATCTGTGTAGGCAGTGATAAAGATAGCAGGAGTGTTGTCACTGTAAGAGCGAAGTTCTTCTAAAAGATCTAATCCATTTTGACCAGGAACATTAATATCAAAGATAAAAAGGTCGTACTTAGTGTTTGCTAAGTAATCATAAACTTCTTGTGAATTATAAGCATAGTCAACACTCCAAGATTCTCGTAAAAAGTCTAAAAGTATATCAGAGAGAACAGCATCATCTTCCATTAAAAGTATTTTCATAGTGTTAATTGTACTTATTTTAAGATAATAAGTATATTAGCAGTATAATAACATTATAAAATACTTTGGAAATTGATGATAAAATTAATTGAAATATATGACATAAACGCAGAAGAAATCAAGATATATCAGCAACTCAGAGATAAATCTTTTGCAGATGATGGGAGCTTTATAGCGGACAGTCCTAAAGTGGTTAATATGCTTTTCACAACAGAGATAGAAGTTAAAAGTATCTTGGCTACACAGGAGTATTATGATGAATTTGAGGAACTTGTATCGTTAAAGAATATTCCTAAACTTTATCTCGCTTCAAAGCAAGAAATGCAAAAAATAGTAGGGCATAAAATCCATCATAATTGTATGATGCATGGCATCCGACCAGTAGCAACAAGTTTAAAAAACTTGGGTAATGAAATCATTATGCTAGATGAGATAACTTCAAGTGAAAATGTTGGTTCCATTGCTAGAAGTGCAGCTGCTTTAGGAGTTGATTCTTATCTACTATCGCATAAATCTCCACACCCTTTTAACAGACGAGCATTGAGAGTATCGATGGGACATGCTACCCTTTTAAAAACACATATATACAGTGATATTTTTACTACGATCAAAGAGTTAAAAGAAATGGGGTATAAAATCTTTGCCGCAGAAGTAAGAGACGATTCGACACCACTTGCAAAGGTAAAATCAACGAAAAAATGGGTGCTAATCATGGGACATGAAGGCAAAGGAATTTCTCAAGATATCTTAGATATTTGTGATGAGGTTGTAACTATAGAGATGCAAGAGGGTGTAAAAAGTTTTAATGTCGCCGTAGCTGCATCAATTATGATGTATAAATTAAAATTTATAGTATAATCATGTTATGAAAAATGTATATTTAGGTAGACAGCCCATTATTGATAGTCAAACAAATCTTATAGCCTATGAGGTTTTATATCGTAACGCACAGAAAAAATCAGATGCAACTAGCAATAGATATTCTAGTGCTTCAGTTATTAATAGTGTTTTAAATAAATTTGGAAAACGCTCTATTTTGGGGGATAGAAGAGGATTTGTTAGAGTAGATGAAAAATTTTTACTTAATGATATTATCCTTTCAGTTCCAAGTGAATTTTTTATTTTTTCATTGCTTCCTAGTACACCTATGAGCGATAAAATCATTGAGAGAGTGCAACAGCTAACTAATGCTGGATATGTTTTGTCACTCAACGATATGTCCTTAAATGAAGAAAATATAGAAAAATATGGTGTAATTTTTAATGAACTTTCTTATATAAAAATCAATATAGAATCTGAAGTGTCAACACTTTTAAAAGATATGATTACTCAGGTTAAACTCAATGATATTATTGTAATCGGAACAAGAATTAAAGATTCCCAGACTTATGAAATTGCTAAACAATTAGGTTGTGACTGGTTTCAAGGTTATTTTTTTGCAGAACCAAAAATCTTAGAAAATGCAACTAATGAACCTCTTCAGATGAATGTTCTGAAACTTTATAACTTACTTATGCAAGATGTAAACATTGATGAAATAACCTTAGAATTTGAAAACAATCCAGAAATAACGGTGCAACTTTTACAGTTTATCAACTCAGGATATTTTCATTTTAAACAGAGAATAGCCACTATCCATCATGTCTTAACCCTTGTTGGTCGCATCGCCATTGGGCAATGGCTAATGCTGATGATATACTCGAAATCTGCTACAAGAAAATCTGAGCGTTCTCCTTTAATGCTTATGGTAAAAAATAGAACAGAACTTATGGAAAGCATTTTAAAAGCAGTACAACCTGATGTTAAAAGTAACATGCTAGGTGAAGCTTATATGGTAGGTGTTCTTTCTTTAGTTGATACTATCTTTGCTATGAAGTTAGAAGATATTTTGGAAACGATTAACATTTCAGATGAGGTTAGAGAGGCACTTTTGGAACATAAAGGTCTTTTGGGTGAGATATATACACAAGTTAAGTGTACAGAAACATTTGACATAAAATCAGTGTACAATTTTGAAAGAAAATATGAATTGAAACATAAAACGATAGAGAACTTAGTGCTTGAATGTATGCAAGAAGTTCAAAAATTTGAAACTCCCCAAATGGACTAATATGAACTTTTCTAAACTTCCTCTCTCTACGGAGATGTTATCTACGCTAGACTCTATGGGCTACAAAAGTATGACACCAGTTCAATCCCAAGCACTTCCTCTCATCATCGAGGGTAAAGATGTTATCGCTGAGGCAAAAACAGGAAGTGGTAAAACAGCTGCCTTTGGTATAGGACTTTTAAACAAACTTGATGTAAAAAAGTTCCGTGTTCAAGCTTTAGTGCTTTGTCCTACTCGCGAACTTGCAGATCAAGTTGCAAAAGAGCTTCGTCGCATCGCTAGATTTAAACATAACATCAAGATACTTATCCTTTGTGGTGGAGAATCTTTTGGTAAACAACTCGGTTCATTAGAACATCAAGCACATATCATCGTTGGAACACCTGGTCGTGTTTTAAAGCATCTAAATAAAGAGAGTTTAGACTTAAGTAATCTAGAAACTTTAGTTCTTGATGAAGCAGATAGAATGTTAGATATGGGTTTTATCGAAGAGATACAGAGTTTGCTTGAGTTTGTACCAAAAAAACGACAGACACTACTTTTTTCCGCCACATATGATGATGAGATTATGAAAATTAGTAAGCAAGTGCAGACTGATGCAGTGAGTGTAAAAACTGAATCTATTGAAGTTGAAAATAAAATTGCAGAGTACTTTTACGAAACAAACAATAAGCAAGAGACACTCATCCAAATCTTTAGTACTTATAAACCTGAAAATGTCATAGTGTTTACTAATACAAAACTGCAAGCTAAAGAACTTGCAGATGCTTTGCAAAAAGTAAAGATAGATGCTATTGCAATACACGGAGACTTAGAACAGTATGAGCGAAATGATGTACTTGTGCAGTTTTCTAACAAATCTTGTCCTATTTTAGTGGCAACAGATGTCGCAGCTAGAGGGATTGATATCAAAGAACTTAGTATGGTTGTGAACTTTGATTTGCCTCATGGAGGAGAAACTTATACTCACCGTATCGGTAGAACAGGACGTGCTGGAGCAGAAGGCATCGCGATAACACTTTATGATGCTTATGAAAGAGAAAAAGTAGATGAGTATAAAAATGAAACTAGAGTCTTTAAAGGAATTGATAGTTTAAAGAGAGTTGCAGGTTTTGAGATGAAACCACAGTTCGTTACTTTGGTTGTTGAAGGTGGCAAAAAAGATAAAGTTAGAGCGGGAGATTTACTTGGTGCTTTGACAGGAGATGCTGGGCTTAAAGGTTCTAGTATCGGAAAAATAGATATCTACGATAGACAAAGTTATGTAGCAATACAAAGAAATTTAATCAAAGAAGCACATGAAAAACTAAATAAAGGCAAGATAAAGGGCAGAAATTTTGCTGTCTGGATACTTTAAAGTTTGGAGAAAAGATGAATATATATGATTTTAATGTTAGAAGTATCGATGGACAAGATATCTCAATGGCAACCTACAAAGGTAAAGTTATTCTTATAGTCAATGTCGCAAGTGAATGTGGATTTACCCCACAGTATGAGGGTTTAGAAAAACTATTTACAGAGTATAAAGAGCAAGGTTTTGTGGTGCTTGGTTTTCCTTCAAATCAATTTTCCCAGCAAGAACCAGGAAGCAACAAGGAGATAAAGTTTTTTTGTCAGGGAACTTATCATGTGGATTTTCCTTTGTTCGCAAAGATAGATGTAAATGGTGATGGTGCAGACCCACTCTTTAAATATCTTAAAAAAGAGCAGGGTGGTTTTTTAACTGATGCAATTAAATGGAATTTTACAAAATTTTTAGTTGATAGAGATGGAAATGTTGTGGATAGATACTCTTCCTCAACAAAACCAAAAAGTATAGAAAAAAGCATCAAAAAGTTGCTTAAGTAATAACTAGGAATAAGCCTTGCTTAGGTAAAGGTAATTAAACACAGGTATAAACTAATTGGATAGAATAACAGCAACAAAAACAGCGCGTTTAGCTGAAGAGTGTAATAAAATATTTTCCATCAGTGATGATGTCAAAAAAGCGATAGCCTCAACAAATAGAGAAGAGTTTGTCCCCGCAGGTTTTAGACACAACGCCTATAAACTTGATGCCCTTCCAATAGGGGCAGCACAATACATTAGCTCTCCTCTAACAGTTGCAAAAATGAGCGAATATTTAGAACCAAAAGGTGCTGATAGAGTTTTAGAAATAGGTTGCGGAAGTGGCTACCAAGCGGCGGTACTTTCACATCTTTTTCGTGGTGTTTTTTCGATAGAGCGTATAGAATCTTTGATGATAGAAGCAAAATCTCGTTTTAGAACCTTGGGTATAAATAATGTTCATACAAGAACAGATGATGGACAAAATGGCTGGATACAGTACGCACCTTATGATAGAATTTTATTCTCAGCAACGGCAAAAGAGATACCTTCAAAACTATTTGAGCAGTTAAGTGATGGCGGTATTTTAGTAGCTCCTATGCAAAAAGGCTCTAAGCAGATTATTACAAAGTTTAAAAAACAGGGTGCGTTTATAGAAAAGATAGAGCTAGAAGCTTGTGATTTTGTACCTGTTTTAGATGGTGTACAAAAGTAAGTAGAAGAAAGTTTAAACTTTATATTGTAAAATACTCTTAATTAAAACTAGGATAGATTATGGAAGAGATGTATGGCATACAGTATAGCAAACCTGAAGTAGTTCTTCTTCAAGATACAGGTATTGGAGTGGCTGAAAGTGCGGCTCGGACTTGTTATGATAGTTTTGAAAATAGTGAAAATGATGT
>JASFZD010000124.1:0-4323 GCA_045046645.1 Sulfurimonas sp.
GTGTCCAAATGTTTATTGATAATTACCAAATGTTATTTGATTTCTAATTTTACTTGAATGTTTAAAACCTTTATAAAAATTCCATGAATATACAATGCGATTAAGCAATAAATACGGGATGCTAGCTATCTGTTTATTGTGTAGATAGTAGCAAGATTCTCTGATAGAAGAAGCTGCAAAAGATAACAGTGTGCCAAAGAGTGATACAGATTTTTCAGGATATATATAGACATCTGCTTCCCCCTCTATGCGTCTTCTAGAAGCCAATTGTTTTAAAGTATAGTTATGTGAGTGCATTGCTATGGCATCTTTAACGTAAGCTATTTTATATCCCTTGTTTTTTATCTTCACAGCCCAGTGAGTATCTTCTGAACCCCATGCATCCGTGTAAAAAGCTTGCATCTCCCATACACTTTTTTTCATAGCGGCTATGGGAAGAGAGAAATGCATCCAAATAGGTGTATCTTCAGTGGTCGGGAAAGCTCTTTCATAGTCGTGTCTTACCCACAGATCAGCCTCCGGACGTACGATCTGCCTACCAAAAGAAGCTGCAGTCCTTGATTCTTCAAGAGGTTTGATCAATTTAAAAATTGCATACTGATCAAGTAAAACGACATCCGAATTTACAAAAACTATAAGCTCCGTTTTAGCCTCTTTTACAGCTCTGTTTAACACTTTTCCCGGAAAGTAGGTACCAGGTTCAATCTCTATGAAAGTGTGAGGGTATGGAGCTATCATATTGAGAGTAGCATCTGTAGAACCAGAGTCAACTATCATCAGTTCTATCTCAACCCCTTTTTGTTTCATAAGAGCTACAAGGGCTTGGTCGATTATCCATTCAACATTGAACGTACGTACGATAACTGTCACTTTTTTCATGCTGCAACCTTTTCTTTGGCTATTAAATCACCCATAAATACAGTTTCTCTGGTCTGTATATAATCTAAAATTGTTTTAACAGCTTTAAATTCGTCTGCAAGATACATCGTTATGGGATGGATTATCATAACAGAAAGTTTTCCATTCATTTCATTCTCTTTTAACTGATCGATTACCAATTTGGCCCATCTGTCTATGTAGTAAGAATCAGATCCAAAATCATCAGACCAGTTATAGCGTTTTTGCCACTGCTCTATCCACTCAGGAGTACGCTCAGCATGAATAATATGCTCATGGTCCGGGATAATGTTTATAGGTAGATTGTATATACCGCTAACATCATCTTGCAAGGAAAAATTATCTTTTTTTACACCATCTGAACAAATTTCTATACCTAAACTACTTAAAATTTTTTCAGTATTTGGTCCATGCATGTACATATGATTTCGCCAAATATTAATGCGTTTTCCGGTTTTGGCATATATCGTATCTATGGTTTTTTTCGTATCATAGTATTGATACGCATAGGGACCATTGTAGTTGTTTGTAAGTTTGTTCCAAATTCTATGTAAAAGCTCTGGTTTAAAAGCTTCATAGTTGTGCCCTCCGATTTCTATATTTGGACTTTGAACTATGGGTTTTACTTCATCCCATTCTTCATTAAAAGATCTACCAGTTATAAAAAACGAGCCCTTTATATTTCTTGATTCCATCATTTTTACAAATTCTCCAGCTAAAGACATTTCTGTTTTGTCGCTATGCATTTGGTTTCCTGTTTTAAGACCCATGTGGTGTAAGTCGGCTGTTAAACAAATCATAACCTGTCCAATTCAATATTATAAGTACGGAGTACATTTATAAAATTTGTATCTCCCCATTTTGACCAAAGCGTTAAAAAACCTTTTAAAAACTCATGAGTATTAGGTTCTTTTACTTGCAATGCTGCTTTAAAAAGTGATTGATACTCTTTAGGGTATGTTTCATAAGCTATATAGGGAAACAAAAGAGACAGCATCCCTCTTCCTCCCAGTTGCATAAAACTAATCATCTCATTGGCAGAGTTTAACTCTTTTATAACAGATGTGTTTTGTACTCCATGCAAACAAGATTTTACCTTTTGGCGTAAGTTTTGACGAGGATAACTTTTATTCTCTAGTGCTAGTTTAAAGTAGTTTTTCCAATCTAATTTACTCTCTGATAGATTTATCCTTTCACACTCAAGATGGATAGAAGATAGAGTTCTTAGCAGCTCATCATTCCAAGCTTTTAAGTCTTTTTTCAAGTAAGTATCATAATCCGGCATAAATCTAAAAAGTATCGCTTTGGAATATAGATCTTTTATACCTTTGTCAATGTTTTTTAGTTTTGACATATTTAACTGTTTTTGTGCATAACTCCAGTGGTAAGAATCATTAAAATAAAGCAGAGCATCACCATAGCCTATTATTGCTTTTATGGCATGTTTTATGATTAATTTTTTTTCATCTTTAGTTAGGGTTTGTTTGTTTAACAGTAGTCTATTTATGAGTAGTAGTGTCCCTCTATTTACAAGTAGCTGTCTTATATCTACCGGGTCAATGTTATAAATGGAAAATTCTTTATGTTCTTTTAAAAAACTGGAGTCTCCTAGTAAGGTTCTATGTCCGAATCGCATATCATAACCAATAACTAGTCCATCTAGTCTCATGAGTTTTTGTTTGTTGATTGCAGACATATCTATGCCAATGCCATAATTTCTTGAAATTTCTTGCAATTTGGTGTTTGCTAGTTCAGTCATAGCTGTATCTATATTTCCATTGTAAATATAAAGCAGATCCAAATTGTTATGTGGATGGTATGTGTCATTTTCTAGTACGATACCACCTTCACCTCTACCATATCCACCTATCAAAATAAGAGCAGCAGTCTGATTCTTAGAAAATAGCTCTTTGAAGACACGTGAAGCCTCAAGCATAACTACATTTAAGAATGCTTCAGTTTCTTTGTTGTTGTAGTACGTTAATTGTTGATTTTTAAGCAGCATAAGCATCCTTTGTTAAGAGAGTTTCAAATAGATTGTAGATTTTGTTACAGTGTTTCTCAGATGTGAACTTTTTGTTATAGTCATCTAACCCAAGCTCTCCCATCTTTTTGATCATTTTTTGGTTTTTTATTGCCAAGTCTAAGATTAAGGCTAGTTTATTGTCGTCATTTGAGGGGAAAGAAAAACCATTTCTACCCTCTACTAACCACTCATTTATCCCTCCTACACCTGTAGCAATAACAGCTTTAGCATGCTTCATAGCTTCCACTCCAACAAGGTTAAATGTTTCAGGAGCTCGACTGGGAATTATGACTGCATATGCATTAGCGTAGTAGTGAGAAAGCTCATCGGCAGTTACTTTTCCATGAAATCTGATCTTGCTTGATATTCCAAGATTTTTGGCTTGTTCTTCAAGTTCCTGTCGTTGTTTACCATCTCCACAAATATCTAACCCACTCTCGTTATTTTGAAGTTTTGCAAAAGCATTAAGCAGGGTGTCAACTCCTTTGCCTCTAACAAGTTGACCGACAAATAAAAATCGTTTCTCATTTGGAATAATATTTTTAAATTCTAAATTGTTTTCCAATTTTGAAAAGAGCGTTATTTTAGATATCTTTTTCTCTTCAAATTCATGTAGTAGCAGATGTCCTTTCATGTAGTCAGAAGCCACAACAATGTGATCAAATTTCTTTAGTAAATTTTGAATTGCTCTAATATTAGAGACACTGTTAATAGAAATGTAGGGGAATGAACTCTTTTTATTTATAAATCCAAGACAAGTATAACACTCAATTCCAACAACTTTTGTACATGTTTTATTTCCAATAGTTGTATATTTGTGTTCACGCAAACAAAAGTGTTTATGATCGTGGACAAAAGCAACTACGGGTATATCTATCTCTAAAAGTTCTTTAAAAATCTCTATATCCTTGACCTGATGTACATAAATGATATCAGGTTTTAGTAGTTTGAGTTGCTGTTTTAGATCTGCTACTACAGTTGCAAATGAAAATACTTTAGAGTAATTATAGTTTATACGACTCTCTGCACTGTATAGAAGTATATTTTCGACATCGTATATTTTAGAAAGCTCTTGTGCACTTTGATAAATATATGTCTCAGCACCTCCCTTGAAGGTAGCTTCGTCGTTTATCCAGATAACTCTCATTGCTTACCCTTTGTCAGTATGTTTTCTTTACAAGTTATGCAAGATATATTATTTTTTGATTTTTTCATATCGGATTTAGCCGATCCTCCATTATACGAAGTATTGTTACAAGGTACCAGGTAAATGATTTGATATATTGAGTGAAACATTTGAACTCCTACTGTTCTTTTATTATAGATATTATATAAAAGGTAGTTGCAGATAGTTTGCATAATTAATTGATTTCAAAATAAGCCTGAGGTAATATACCTCA
>JASFZD010000125.1:0-19638 GCA_045046645.1 Sulfurimonas sp.
AATATTAGCTATAGGTACTGGAGTCTCAAGGTTATATTTATCGAATAATACAGAGATTCTTTTTTGGTCTGGTATTTTATTGATAATTTTGTTATTTGTCATTTTTGTATTAATATCAAAAAATATTCCTAAGAATATAACTAAATTAAAGGATTTATAAAATGGATTTAGCAACAGTTGCAATGTTAACAATAGCAATTCTTTTTGCTGGAACAATTATTTATGGAGCTAAACAGATAATAGAAATTGATAGTTGAAACACTACACCCTCTCAATCATAGGCTCGCCTCTTGGTGAGTTTTCTTACCACTCATCTCAAACCTTAGACATTGGTACAAAAGTTAAGGTTGCGTTTAACAAGAGAGAAAAAGATGCTGTAATTCTTTTCTCTTGTGAAAAACCAGAGTTCCAAACAAATGAAATTTTAGAAGTTAGTGAGTTTTATTATTCACAAAAACAGATGAAATTGGCGAAGTTTATATCTGGGTATTATATCTGCTCATTGGGGGATGCTTTTTCTTTGATGATGGGATTTGATGACTCTTATGTAAGTGTGCATTCTCAAGTGGAACTTGGGAACGAGAAAAGTAATCTCAAACTCTCTTTAAAACAAGAACAAGCACTTACATTTCTAAAAGAACATAAAGTTTCTCTTCTATTTGGTGACACAGGAAGTGGTAAAACAGAGATTTATATGAAGTATTTTCAACAGATGATATCTCAAAACAAACGCAGTATATTTTTAGTGCCTGAAATTTCTTTGACTCCTCAGATGACTCTGCGTTTAGAAGAGTATTTTGGTTCATCTGTCGTTATGTGGCACTCAAAACTTACCCCAAAACAGAAAAAAATAGCAAAAGAAAAGATTTATAGTGGCGAAGCAAAGATTATTGCAGGTCCTCGTTCGGCTCTTTTTTTGCCTATAAAAGAGTTAGGGTTAATCGTTGTAGATGAAGAGCATGACGATAGTTATAAATCATCTTCAAGACCTCGGTATAATGCTAGAGATATAGCTATCTACATGGGAAAACTTTATGATATTCCTGTTGTTCTTGGAAGTGCTACTCCCTCTTTGAGCTCTTATGTGAAATTTCCTTTTGTGAGATTAAAGGGTGGTTTTTTTGATTCTACAAAGAAGTTTATTTATGAAAAAAGTTCAGAGGCACTCTCTCCTCTAATTTTGAACGCTTTGGAGACGACACTAAAAGCAAAAGAACAGTCCATAGTCTTTCTTCCAACGCGTGCCAATTTTAAATATCTTATTTGTGGGGATTGTGGGCATACTTACGAGTGTGCATTTTGTAGTATAGGCATGAGTGTGCATCAAAAATCACATGCTTTAAAATGTCACTACTGTAACTACACTCAAGCCATTCCTCAAGTTTGTAGTGAGTGCGGAAGCTCACATCTTACAAGTTCGCGTTTAGGAACTGCTGAGGCTGTTAAAAACATTCGTGAGCAGTTTGTAGATGCAAATGTAGAACAGTTTGATAGAGATGTCATAACAACAACAGCCAAACTTAAAAAAGCACTCAAAAGATTTAACGATAAAGAGAGTGATATCTTAGTAGGTACACAGATGCTCTCTAAAGGACATGATTATCATGGTGTGACATTAGCAGTTGTTTTAGGCATGGACAATATGCTCAACATGAGTGATTATCGGGCAAGAGAAAAAGCACTCTCTTCTTTGATTCAAATTTCAGGAAGAAGTGGAAGGTTGCATGATGCGAAAGTTCTTGTGCAGAGTTTTAATGAAGATTTCTTTAGTACATATATAGAGCGATATGAAGATTTTTTAGAAGAGGAAAAAGGTTTAAGAATAGGGCTTTATCCTCCATATAAAAAACTATGTCGTGTACTGTTTTCACATAAAAATATCCAAAAAGCTCAAAGTGAGATGCAGAAGATGTTAGATGCTTTGACTCAGTTTAAAAATGTAGAGATAGTTGGATTTGGAAAATGTGCAATCGAGAGAGTTGCCAACAAATGGCGTTATGAGATACTTCTTAGAAGTGATAAAAGTACAGACATCATCAAAGCTGTTATGGCTACTAAGTCAGTTCTTGGAGAGGTTGATATGGATCCTATAGAGTTTAGTTAGGCTGTTTGTTATCAAAAAACCAATAAAAAGCAGTAAGAACACCTGAAGTTTTTTGAAAACTTTCATCAAACATAAATGATTTTGCATCTTTGATAGGCAGATAAATAACCTCGATATTTTCTTCGGCTAGACCACCACCTTCACTTACTTTCATCTCATCTGTGAGTTCACCATAGTAGATTGTTTGTTTTGCTCCTGATATGCCAACATTAGTATAAAATGAAGTTACTTTTTGCAGGTTTTGTACAGGAATGTCATAACCACACTCTTCTAAAACTTCTTCTTTAGCAATTTGAACATCACTTACATCTTTATCAATGATACCAGCACACATCTCATACATTTGCCCATCTTTTTTGTTTGCGTTTAGTACGGCTGGACGGAGCTGTTTGACAAGAACAAAAGCATCTCGAAGTTTGTGATAAAGTAGTATAGAAACACTACTATGAGTGATTACGGCTTCCCATTGTCTTTGTACACCATTGAGTGTGTAGTTAAGCATGATTGGTTTTATAAAGTTTGGTTCTTCAAGTTTACTGATAAAGTCTATAGTTTGCATTTTAATCCTCCGTTCTTTGGTCAAAATAACAGAGTGATTGAAACTTTGATGGTTTTAAGAAAGGTGTGTTGTTTTGGAGTTGTGTTTGGACTTTTTTATCATAAGCTTTTTTAAGTTTTAAAAAGGCTTTTTTCTCTTTGCCCCTGAGCTTTTTTGTTGTAACTTGCACGACTCTTAGTGGGTTTACAGCACGACCTCGTTTGCGAAGTTCAAAGTGTAGGTGTGGACCTGTTGAGCGACCTGTTGTCCCAACATATCCTATCGTTTGACCTTTTTTCACGCGTTTACCACGATGGATACCTCTGCGAAATGATTTTAAGTGAGCGTACCTTGTTTCATATCCATCTGCATGAGTTATTTTTATGAGATTACCATAACTTCCCATGCGTGCTGCGTATTTGATACGCCCACTTCCAGCAGCTACGACAGGAGTACCTCTCCTTGCCGCATAGTCTACGCCTAAGTGTGCTTTCCATTTATGTAAAATTGGGTGCCATCTGCGTTTACTGAAGTAAGATGATATTCTCGCACCTCTAACAGGACGAGCAAGTAAAAAACCTTCAACTTCATGTGCTTTTTCATCATAATATCTTTCATCTTTGTTGAGATATATAAAGTGTTGTTTATGGTGCAATTCAATCATAGCAACTTTTAAAATAGGCATAGAAAAAGCTTGACCAAGACGGTATTTTTGATCATAAATCATCACAAGTCTATCGCCTTTTCGTATATCATTTTTAAAGTTCAAGGAGTGTTTAAAACTTGAAACAAAGATTTGAGCTATCTTTTTAGAACCTGTTTCTTTTAGAATATTATAGTTTGGGGAACTCGTTATGCTTGTTGAGAAAGTTTCTGTTTTTGTAGTAGATATGATAGGAATAGCTTCAAATTTATAGCTCCCATTTTGTTTATAGATGTGGATTTGAAGTTCATCATTAAGAGGGAGTAAAATTTGTTTTATACCATCTCTTTTGTCCATAGAGACTTGATAATGAGCACCAGTCCTCATCTCTTCAGTAAGTCTTTGATCATCTTTGTCAAGGTTGTAGTAAAGTGCTTTTGTGGGAAGACTGTTTTTTTCTAAAAAAACTAAGTATGTTTCGCCATTGTCCCATCGATGCCTTTGGATTGTCGATGCAAAAATCGTAGTTGTAAGTATAATAAACAAGAAAAATCGTATCAAAATATAAGCCTAAAATAAAATTGAATGAAACTTTAACAAAATTTGGCTTAGTATGAGGTTTGTTTGATATAATTCACTATATTAAAATAAAGAGTTCTAATGAAGTATATATTTTTAATGTTAGTTGTTGCGTTTGAATTAAGTGCCGGTGTTTTAAAATCTCCTATCCTTACTCTAGAAAAAGATAATTCTGTTGCTACGATTAAAGTTGATAAAATTGACCTTGGCATGAGTGGTTTTATTTCTCATCAAATAGCTTCTAATCACAGTAGTATATTAAAAAATGCAGTGGTCATAGCTTACGATAAAGAGAGTAAGATAGCAACACTTGCTTTGAGCGATTATAATGGACTTAAAAACAACTCTTTACCGACTGGAGAGTGGAAAGTTAGTGTTGGTGATACAGTTTTGCTTGCATATGCTTACTCTCGAGCTTTTCTTGTAGCTCCTAGTGAAGAGATATATCATCAGCTTAGTAAAAGTGTAAAGATTCAATGGATTCACCCAGATATATTTGCAACAATTTTATCTTTTCGTGGACATCCAACACCTTTAAAAAGTGACTTTACTGCACTGAGCATTTCAAATGCTGTTGGGCTACTATTTATCTACCTTGATCAAAAAGTTTTTATGTTAGATGCTAGAAGTTTTAAGATACTTAGTATCAATGATGCTCCTTTAGTTCAAGATAGTGTAAAACTACCTTTTTATTCTAGAGTTGAAGAGATAGATGCCAATTGGTTTGGTGATGGAAGTGATGAACTCCAAGAGTATGAACCACATTATTATGAACTTCTTGTTGAATTTAACAAAAAAGATAAAGCGCTTTATGAGATAGTCAAAAATCATGGTGAAAAACTACATGATTTACTTGATGAATTTGAGATAGGAAGATAATATGATTGATGCAAAACATTTACAATACTTTACATCTATTGTTGGTGGTGATAATATGTATAGTGATAAAGCACACCTGATTGCTTACTCTTACGATGCAACGCGTTCACATTTTGAACCTGATGCAGTTATATTTCCTCGTGATGAAGATGAGATTAGTAAGATTTTAAAATACTGTAATGAACATAAAATTGTTATAGTTCCTCGTGGTGCAGGGTCAGGGTTTACTGGTGGTGCACTTCCTAGTTCTGGTGGTATTGTCCTAGGTTTTGAGAAACATATGAATAAAATCTTAGAGATAGATATGAAAAATATGGTAGCGATAGTGCAGCCTGGTCTTATCAATATGGATCTTCAGCGCGCAGTAGAAGAAGTAGGTCTTTTTTATCCACCAGATCCAGCGAGTCAAGAGTACTCAAGTATCGGTGGAAATGTCAGCGAAAATGCAGGTGGTATGAGAGCAGCAAAGTATGGAATCACAAAAGATTATGTGATGGCAACTCGTGCAGTGCTTCCAAATGGTGACATCATAAAAGCAGGAAAGAGAACTATTAAGGATGTAGCAGGATACAATATTAGCGGTATTTTGATAGCTTCAGAAGGAACTTTAGCTGTTCTTACTGAGATAACGCTGCGTTTAATCCCAAAACCAAAACTGACAAAAACAGCGATGGGAATCTTTGATAGTGTTCATCAAGCCATGGAAGCTGTTTATAAAACAATGGCGAGTGGGATTACTCCTGTTGCTATGGAGTTTTTAGATAACTTGACTATAAGAGCAGTGGAGCAGACTTTTCATAAGGGTTTACCTATTGACGCAGGTGCTCTGCTTGTAACAGATGTTGATGGAAACTTAGAAGATGATTTAAACTTTCAACTTGCAAAGATAGAAGAGGTGTTTAAAGAGAACGGTTGTACAGAATTTCATATCGCTAAAGATGAAAAAGAGGCTGCTGACCTTTGGTTTGCAAGAAGAAACGCAAGTCCAGCTCTTAGCGTTTATGGAAGTAAAAAACTCAATGAAGATGTTACCGTTCCCAGAGCGGCACTTCCTGAACTTTTAGAGAAGTTTTACGCCATAGCTGATAAGTACGATGTGAAGATACCATGTTTTGGGCATACTGGAGATGGGAATGTACACACAAATGTTATGGTCGATGGAAGTGACCCAGAACAAGTTAAGATTGCATATAAAGCGATAGAAGAGGTGTTTCAAGCAACAATAGACTTGGGTGGAACTCTTTCTGGTGAGCATGGGATAGGTCTTGCAAAAGCACCCTATATGCGTATGGCATTTACAGATGAAGAGATGAACTTGTTTAAGTCCATAAAAGCTGCGTTTGATCCAAACAACATACTTAACCCTGCAAAGATGGGTTTAGATTAGTCTGATATGAAAAATAAAGCGATAGATATTTACAAAAAATTAAAACCTTTTGTAACTTCGTTTATTGATAAAGATTTAACCCTTTTTGCGGCAAGTCTTAGTTTTTATACTATCTTTACGATTATCCCACTTTTGCTCATAATGCTCACACTTCTTACCTCACTTCCTAGTTTCGCGGATCATTATGAGACTATCAAAACTTTTATATTTTCAAACCTTATGCCGGTGAACTCTGAAGCTCTTATGGAGCATATAGATGGTTTTTTAAAGAACTCTGGGAAAATGGGGATTATCGGTTTGGTGATGATTTTAGTGGCTTCACTTCTGTTTTTTAAAAATTTTGAGTATATTGCAAACAAGATTTTTCATGCAAAGCAGAGGACGCTTTGGGAGAGCATCACCACTTACTGGACGATGCTCACTCTTACTCCACTTGCTTTGGGTGTCTCTTTTTATATTACAGGTTATATTGCCACGCTAATGGCATCAAACTCTTGGACATCTGGTTTTAATATCCTTCCTCTTGTTCCTTATCTTATCATCTGGGCACTTTTCTTTTTGATTTTTCAAATAGGGGCAAACGCAAAGATAAATCCAAAAGCTTCTGCCATTAGTTCACTTATTATCTCGGTTGTGTTTAGCATCTCTAAAAATGCTTTCATCTACTATGTTTTTATGAATAAATCTTACACTACAATGTATGGTTCTTTCGCGATTGTAATGTTTTTGTTTCTTTGGATATATGTCTCATGGATTATTTTTATCTATGGACTTAAACTATGTTATCTTATAGATAAGCTGTACAAAAGGGATGGTGAAGTTTCAAAATTATAATGATATAATATTTAATATTTTTCAACAAGCATAAGGAAGAGTTATGTATAACAGTAAAATTTTAATTGTAGACGATATAATTGACAACATTCAAGTTGCAATGAACATACTTAAAGAAGATTCTTATGAATTTTCATATGCACAACATGGTAAAGAAGCCCTCGAACTTTTAAGAGAAAATGAATTTGATCTTGTTTTACTTGATATTATGATGCCAGAAATTGATGGATATGAAGTATGTAGAGTTATGAAGTCAGAACAAAAATTAGCAGATATTCCTGTGATATTTTTAACTGCAAAAACGGATATTGGTTCTATGCAAGAAGCATTTGAAGTGGGTGGAGTTGATTATATTACAAAACCGTTTCATGCAGATGAACTTTTAGCAAGAGTCAGAACTCACATCGAACTTAGTAATGCAAAAAAGATTTTAAAACAAAATAACCTCACCTTAAAAACTAAAATCATCTTCGAAAGAAAACGAATACTTACAGAACTAGAAGAAAATCAAAAAGATATGATTTTTGTGCTTTCTGAGTTGATTGAATCTATCTCTGATGAAACAGGACAACATATAAAACGGGTAGCGGAGTACTCAAAGCTCCTAGCATATTATCATCCTGCTATCTCTCTAAAAGATGAAAATATTATTTATCATGCTAGTCCTATGCATGATGTGGGAAAAATTGGTATCCCTTCGGATATTTTGCACAAAAACGGAGCCTTAACTGAAGAAGAGTTTCAAACTATGAAACGCCATCCTGTTATAGCGCATGAGTATCTTAAAGGTGCTAATCGTTCTATCATGAAAGCAGCAGATATTATCGCTTATGAGCATCATGAAAAATGGGATGGAACAGGTTATCCACAAGGTTTAAAAGGCGAAAATATTCATATATTTGGTCGTATTGTAGCCTTAGCAGATGTGTTTGATGCTTTAACACATAAAAGAGTCTATAAAGATGCTTGGAGTGTCGATGAGGCTGTTAAGTATATAATCCAACACAAAGGAACACAGTTTGACCCTACATTAATTGAAATATTTGAGGCAAATATTGATGAATTTATTTCTATCTCTAAAATATAAATTTTTTCTTCTCCTTCTCCTTGTTTTTTCTACAATAAGTTTATCAGCAGATAATACAAAAACAGAACTAAGTACAAAAGAAAAAGCTTGGATGGAGTCTCATAAAACTGTAAAGGTTGGTGTTGGTCCTGACTGGGCTCCTTTTGATTTTGTTAATAGCGATGGAAAGTATAGTGGCATAGCAAATGATTACCTGATGCTTGTTGCTAAAAATACAGGATTGAAGTTTGAAGTAGTTGTTGACAAGTGGAATAACAATCTAAAAAAGATTCAGAGCAAAGATATTGATTTACTTAATGCAATATATTATAGTGATAAACGCAACAAGTATATGACATTTACAAAGCCATATCTTGAAATACTTGACTATTTTTACATACGAGATGATTTAAACATAACAAATATAAAAGATTTAGATGGAAAAAGAGTAGCTATCCCAAAAGGTTACGCACATGCTGATACTATAAGAGAAGAGTTTCCAAACATAAGAGTTGTAACTGTAGAAACTTTTTCTGAGTCTATTGATGCAGTTTTACAAAACAGAGCAGATATGCTTTTTGATACACAAATAGCACTCTCTTACAAGCTCGAACAGGATGGTATTCGTAACATCGTACCTTTTAAGTCTTATCGAGAACATGGACTAATGAAACTTTACATGTCCTCTTATAAAGGAAATGACACTTTGATTTCTATAATTAATAAAGGGCTAAATGCTATAAGTAAAAAAGAGCGAAGTCAGATTTATAATAAGTGGGTTAATACTGAAAAGAATGATATAAAAGAGAATCAAATCAACTTCAATAATACTCAAAAAGAATGGATGAAACAACATCCAGTTGTCACTTACAGTGAAATAGATTGGGCTCCGATGTCGGTTATCAAAAATGATGACATGAAGGGTATTTTGCGAGAGTATTTAGATGAGATTACAGAAAAAACAGGTATAAAATTTCAGTATAAAAGTTCCTCTTCATGGCTAGATGTTGTAGAAAAATTTAAAAATAAAGAGATAGATATAATACCTGCAATTGGTGAGACTAAGAATGAAACGAGTTTAGGTTTAACAACAGATATTTTTGCTGACTTCCCTTTTGTTTTAGTAACTAAAAATAGTGAATCATTTATAAGTAGTATAGATGAATTAGACGGTAAAAAAATTGCCGTACCAAAGTACTGGACGAGTTATAATTATCTTAAAGAAAATCAGCCAAATATACAAATAATTGCAACAAAAGATATATTTGAAGCACTAGATTTAGTCAAAGATGGTAAGGCGGATGCTTTTTTAGGACATAAAGCAATAGCGATGTACTATACTGGAACATATTATTCCAACACACTTCATATTGCAGGTCGTGTTGATTATCAGTTTAATCATAAAATATTGGTACAAAAAAATGATAAAGTATTAGTAGGCATTATAAATAAAGTTTTTGCATTGATGAGTGAAGAAAAGCATTTACAAATCAAAAATAAATGGTTACATGTTGTAGTAAGACAGGCACAAGACTATACTCTTTACTATCAAATCTTTTTTGTTTTAGGACTGCTTAGTTTGGCTAGTTTATATTGGAACAGAAAACTCACCGTAGAAGTAGCAGAGAGAAAAGAGATAGCACAAGCACTAGAAGAGAGTGAATCACAAGTTCGTGTTCTTATAGATAATATTCCTTTACATGTTATAGTATCAACATATCAAGGAAATATTTTATCAGCAAATCCTCAAGCTTTGAATGATTATCAATTTAAACAAGAGAATCTCACAAGTTTAAATGTGCTAGATTTTTATGAAGATGCTAATCAAAGAGATGAGGTTTTACATACTTTACAAACTGAGGGGAGAGTGCATGAAAAGATTGTGAAGTTTAAGCGTCATAACGGTATCTACTCCATGATGTTGTCAGTCTTACCAATACTCTATAAGCAAGAAAATGCCCTTTTATCTATCGGTGTAGATATGACCCATCGACTAGAAATAGAACAGGAGTTAGTGCAGGCAAAAGAGAATGCAGAACTAGCTAGTAGAGCAAAATCAGAATTTTTAGCAAATATGTCGCATGAGATAAGAACCCCAATGAATGCAATAGTTGGATTTACAGAACTTTTAAATGAGCAACTTAATGAACCAAAACTAAAGTCCTATGTTAAAACCATTCAAAATGCAAGCAACTCTTTACTTACTCTTATTAATGACATTTTAGACTTATCTAAGATAGAAGCTGGAAAACTTGAAATCCATAAGACACCAACAAATGTATATGTTTTGCTCAATGAAATAAGTTCTATTTTTATCATGGCATTAAAAAGTAAAAATCTTGATTTACTTGTTGAGATAGAAGAAGGGATTCCAAAGTCACTTTATATAGATGAAATTAGATTGCGTCAAGTGATACTTAATCTGCTTGGAAATGCAGTAAAATTTACAAGCGATGGATATATCAAGTTGTCTGTATCTGCATTGAATGTTGATGAACACCACTCTAAACTTGATTTAAAATTTTCCATTAAAGATACTGGTGTAGGTATAAAAGAGAATCAACTAGAAAAGATCTTTAGTAAGTTTGAGCAAACACAAGGGCAAGATAATCGTAAGTTTGGTGGTACAGGATTAGGTCTTGCTATCTCAAAGCATTTGTGTGAAATGATGGATGGTAAAATTTCTGTAGAGAGTGAATATGAAAAAGGAAGTACTTTTAGTGTTCTTTTATACAGTATAGATATATCTTCTGTTGAAAATAAAAGTGAAGAGCATAAATCTTTAGATGTAAAAAACTACAGTTTTAAGCCAGCGAAGATACTTGCGGTAGATGATATTTTTGACAATCTAGAACTTATTGTTAAAAACTTTGAAAATACTAAAATCACAGTTGTAACCGCCAAAGATGGTTTAGATGCTTTAGAAAAGTTTAAGATAGAAAAGCCAGATTTGGTTTTAATGGATATACGAATGCCTGTAATGGATGGATATGAAGCGGCAAAAAAAATCAAAGAGATTTCTAATATACCCATAGTTGCTCTTACAGCCTCTGTTATGCAGGATGAATATGAGCGTAAAAAAAGTATTGATTTTGATGGATATTTGCGTAAACCAGTTTTAAAATCAGAACTATTTGCTGAGTTACGAAAATTTTTAGCTTATGAAGAAAATGCAAAAAATAGGGAAGCAAAAGAAGAGGCAAAAGAAATCAAGATAGAGTTAAGTAGTAAAGCAAGTTTAAATTTAGAAAATATCATTATATCTCTTGAAGAAGATGTAAAACCTCTTTGTGCAAAAGCAATAAAAACGAAAAATATTTCAGATGTTAAAACTATGGCAGAGAGTGTGTTAGTTATAGCTAACAAGTATGAAGTGACTGCGTTAGAAGAGTATGCTAACAAAATGAAAAATGCTGTAGAAGTTTTTGATATCAATGTAATACAAGAGCTTTTAAAAGCTTTTTCTAGTTTAGTAAAAGCTCTGAGTAACTATAAAAAAATATCCAAAGACTGAAAAGAAACAGGGGAAATAGAAAAACTTTTTTAAACAGAGTTGCTAAAGAGAGAAAAATATCTAAAATTAGCCATTTCCAATCGAGTGTTATTTGTATGCTTTTTGTATCTATGCCTAGTAAACTTTGTAGCAGTCCATCTAAAAGATTCCCTTGATTTATGAGGTGCAAAAAGATACTTAATGGATAGAAAAGTGTAAAGAGTGAAGTCCAGATAATTGAGAGTGGATGATATAAACTAAAGTTACCAAAGATGATGATAGAGTAGGGTAACATCAAAATATAAACCCAAAAAGGGATAAGTATAAATTGCCAAATTTTACTAAGATGCTTAAAATGAATGAGAAATAAAAAGATATAAAATACGCCACTTACGCTTAGCCAAAAACCAATACTAAAGAGTAGCTTTGGAAAAAGTGCTAACAATAATATAATAGTTACTAAAAGTGTCTGTTGTGAAACTACTTTGATACCTCTATCGTAAAGCAAAAATCCTATAAGAAGCATAAAAAAAGCGCGTAAAAGTGAAGGCGGATAATCTAAGAAAACTAAGTAAGCGAGTAAAATAATTGATATAAAGAAAAAAGAATCAACTCTGTAACTTCTGTATGGAAAATATCGCTGTTGGAAAAATGTATAAGGATACTTAAAAAGAAAAAAAAGCAAAGCACTCAAAACTCCTAAATGGAAGCCACTAATGGCGACAAGATGTGAAATTCCTAAAGATGAGAATTGACTTTGTATTTTTGAATCAAGCCCTTTAGCTGTAAAAAGTGCTTGATAGATTGAAGTGATGGTTTTATCTTGATGTTCTTTTTGTATGAGAGTGTTAAGCTTTTGCTTGAGAAAAACTTTTTTATCTATATGGATAATTTTACTAAAAGCATAAAATCCTGACATATATTGATAAAAATTAATCTTGCCTGCCCATATCTCTAAGTTAACTTTTTGCCCTACAAAGAGTTTTGTAGATGGTTTGGTTGAGGTATAAAAAGTGTAGCCATTTGTACTTTTGAGTTTGAGTACTTGATACTTTTTTATTTTCCCTTTTTTTGACACTTTTGTTTTATCATATTTTTTAAGAAGAGTTGCTTGTGTCAGATTGGAATCAAAACGAGTGAGCTGTTTGAAGTTGTTATACTCTATAAGTATGGCATAAGTAGCTATAAACGCAGTGATAAAAAAAGCTAAAAATATCTCTCTTTTTGAATTAAAAAGTGAGACCTTTTCTAGCATTTAAAGCGTTGGCATAGAGATGTTTGGTTCTCCCAAATCTATATCTGCTGAACTTGTATCTATGTTTTCATAAACTGTTTCAACACCAGCAGCATAGGCAGGTGCATCTACAAAACGAGTAAGTTTTTTCTGAAAAACAAGTTTAACATGACCTGTTGGACCATTACGCTGTTTCCCGATGATAATCTCAGCATCTTCTTCTTCTTTTTCTACATACTCACTTACAAAATCTTTGCCCTCAGCCTTCGCTGCTTTTTCTCTCTCTTTTTCTTCTTTATAAAGATAAACATCATCACGATAGACAAAAAGAATGATATCTGCATCTTGCTCAATAGAACCAGATTCACGAATATCACTCAACATCGGTCTTTTGTCATTTCTGCCTTCTAGTCCACGATTAAGTTGTGATAGGGCAACCACAGGCATCTCAAGCTCACGCGCAAGCATTTTAAGCCCACGAGAAATTTCAGAGACTTGTAAGTGTCTATCTTGCGTTCCAACTCCTTGCATAATCTGTAAATAGTCAATCACAGCAATCTCTATCTCAGGATGTTGATTTTTAAGTTTTCTAAGTTTACTTCTAAGTTGGTTGATGTTGAGACTTCCTTGGTCGTCTACAAAGAGTTTCGCGCTGTTCATTCTATCTATTGCACCATTTAGCGAACTCCATTGATTGTCATTCATATCGCCTAATCGAAGCTGTTGAAGTGGTATGGATGTTTGTATGGAAAGCAGACGAAGCATCAACTGTTCAGCAGGCATTTCAAGCGAGAAAAAAGCAACACCTTTTCCATTTAATACAAGAGAGTTTACAGTGTTTAGGATAAAAGATGTTTTACCCATGGCAGGTCTCGCTGCGATGATAACCAAGTCCCCTTTACCAAAACCAGTTGTCATTTTGTTAAGTTCTGCAAATCCAGTGTCCACACCAACTAGAACAGTGTCTCCTCTAGCTTTCATCTCTTTGATGTATTCCATCGTGTCAAAGGTCATTTTTGGAGAGTCTTTAAAATCGCTAGTTTGACTATCTTGGGTTATTTCGTAAAGTTTTTTTTCGACAATATCTACAACTTCTTCAGCTGGGAGTTCTTCTTCTACTGTAACGCGTTTTATCTCAGTTGTGAGCGTTAAGAGATGGCGTTTGAGTGATTTGTCTCGTATCTCTTTTACATACGCTGTAGTGTTGGAAATAGGGTTTGCAGATAAAATCTCGAGGAGTACTTGTTCATCAAATTTTTTAGCTCTAGTAAGCTCTTTTTTGATAAATTCTTCATCAATAGGCTGGTCTCGCTGTAAAAGAGTAAGCATAACTTTAAAAATATCTTTGTGAGATGGAAGATAAAAGTCATCTTCTTTAAGAGCGACACTTAGCTCATCAAATTGGCTAGGCTCGAAGATGATGGAGCTTAATATACTTCTTTCAAATGCTAAGTTATAGAGATTATCCTGCAAAATGTACCTTTATTATAGTTAGATGGATTTTAGCATATAAACTCTTTAAACTTTATCATTTCCTTTTGATGGCGTAAACAATAGCAACATTTGAAAAGACTTTATAGATGGTGAGTTCGAGTAAAATACTTATAAGAATAGATAACATAAAGATAAAATCAAGCTCTTTTAAATGAATATGAAAACCATGGTTTACGACTTTTATAAAAGAGCGAACCATCTCATTTTGTGCTTGCCAAGAGTCTGCTAACACTTCACTTTCTGCTGCGTTTAGGTTTTTTGCTTTGTAGCTCAAATCTTCTTTTTTTTCTTTTCTGTATTGCCCGGATTCTTGTTCTATTTGCTGGTTGTAAAGATGTTCAAGTGTCATTCTCTCTTTGGCAAATTCACCTATTAGGCTCGTTCTTTCTTTTATATGCTCTTCATATTTTGAGCCTTTCCAAGTTTTGCCATCTTTGCCATATACTGTTTTTTGCTTCTCTATCTCTTCATCTTTGTTGGCTATTACTTCTTTTTTTCTAGCTTCAAATTCAGCTATTTTTTCAAAAAAGTCTTGTTTTAGTTGTTTCGTACGTCTAAGATGATCTTTTTCTGTCATAACAATAATATCATTGTATTCTATTTGAATCTTTTTGATAGACTCAGTTTTTAACTCTTCTGCATGGGGGCTTTCTAGTTTATCAGCAGTAACTGCCATAGAAGAGATGATAGAGAGTCCAAAAAGAAGAGGGATAAAGACACTACTTAAGACTTTAAGTGTCCACTTGTTCATATCAGTATCTGCTTTTTCTATGTAAACTTTCATAAAGATACTTCCCACTTTAGCGACCTCAAAGGCGATAACCATAACAACAGATATAAGAAAAAATCCAGGGTAAAAACTATCAAAGGCAAGCATTTCCATATAAGCAGAGACAATAAACGCAGCAAAACCTGCAAGTGTATAAATGATAAGTGAAGAATCCTGAACTAGAGTAATGATAGTGCTTCTAAGCTTACTATTAAAAAGATTAAATTTTTGTTTTTCAGCCATTATGATTTCATCTTCTACATCTTCTTTTTCTTCTACATCTTCTTTTTCTAGTGCATTGATATTTTCAGGACTCTCAGTGATAATGACCTTTTCTTCTTCTTTTATATTCTCTTGGATTTCCTCTTCTTCTATCTCAGCATCAATACTATCTTTTTGGAGATCTTGATGTGCTATCATCTTTGCTTCATGTGTTAAAAAGTCGATTTTTTTATCTGAATTAAAACTCATCCATTGTAAGCTAAAGTCATTTTCTAAACTATCGACAGTTTTAAAGATAAAGTTGTTTTTATACTCTTTTAAAACATTAGATTCTAAAATTTGCTCAATCCCATCTTCTTTAGTAATGTCATCTTTAAAAATGAAAATAACACGGTCAAGTTTATACTTGTTCTCAACAAAAACAAGATTATATTGACGGATGCGTTTAACAATGTTCTCTACATCATTGTTATCAAAGAGGTCTAGAACATAAATGTACTCTTCACCAGAGATAAGAGAAAAGTTCATCGTTGCGTTTGGTATCAAAGATTCACCAGAGTTAAGCAGAAATTTACCACTGGCCTCGAGCTCATTTTTTTTAGTTTTGTTTTTAAATGCATCAAAATAAGCACTAAAATAGTTGATGTTAATATCACGATATTTTGTGTAAGAGTTAAAAAGAATATGGTAGTTTACTGTGTGGTAGATATGAAAATAATCTTCCTCAGAGATACTAAGTTGGCGTAAATCGATATCCGAGAAGTAAAGTTTAGAGTCGATGTTCACATTTTTGTTGGGTATTGCAAAGTAGATAGTCTCTTTATGAGTCGAAAAATTCCTGTTTTTCAGCCCTTTTATGAGCTGTTTTTCTATCATAGTCTGTATAAACGCAGTAGTAATATCTAATTTTAAAAGTTTAGAGAGTTGAGCTATGGTTAGAAATTTGTAGTGTAAAAGTATGTTTACTACAAGTGTTTCATGGGTAGTAAATTCAAGTTTATTCATTAGCAATATAATCCAAAAGTTTAATTTTTATAATTATATCAAATATTTCTTTTTACTCTGCTTTTCTTGCCATTTCCTCAACTTCACTTACAAATCTATCTACAAGTTCATCTTCATTTAGGTTTGCGACAACATCGCCTTTGACCATAACAAGCCCTTTACCTTTTCCATAAGCTATGGCTACATCAGCATGCGCTGCTTCACCAATAGCATTTACTACACAACCCATAACCGAGACATTTAGAGGTGTTTTGATATGTGCTGTTCTTCTTTCTATCTCAGCAACTGCAGTTACTAAATCAGCCTCGATGCGTCCACATGTAGGACAAGAGATGATGTTAAGACCATCGGGCATAGCACCACTATCTTTGAGGATAGCCCTTGCGACATTTATCTCCTCTTCAAGTTCACCTGTGATACTTACACGCATAGTATCCCCTATGCCTTCAAGTAGGAGTGTTCCAAGCCCAATAGAGCTCTTAACTGTTGCATGAAAAAGAGTCCCAGCTTCGGTTACCCCAAGATGAAAAGGGTAGTGATTTTTTGGACGCAAAAGTCTATATGCAGCGACTGTTCTTTGGACATCACTTGCTTTGAGGCTGATTTTAATATCGTCAAAGCCTAAGTCTTCAAGATATTTGATATTGTACTCTGCACTTGCCACCATCCCCTCAGCCGTTTGCCCGTACTTGTTTAAAAACTCTTTTTCAAGTGAACCTGCATTGACACCAATTCTTATGGGGAGATTTCGCTCTTGACAAGCTTTTACTATCTCTTTAATGCGTGATTTTTCTCCAATATTTCCAGGATTAAAACGGATACAATCAACAGACTCGGCTGCAATAAGTGCTAGTTTATAGTTAAAATGAATATCAGCAACAAGAGGTAAAGAAATCTGCTCTTTTATAGCCTTTAGTGCAAGTGCATCTTGCATATCAGGCACAGCAACACGAACTATATCTGCACCAGCAAAGTGAAGTCTATTTACCTGTTCAACAGTTGCGGCTACATTATGTGTGTTAGAAAAAGTCATCGATTGGGTAGAGATAGGTGCATCACCACCAACAGCTACATCACCGACATATATTTTTTTAGTAGGGTATCTTGTTATCATAAGAGGATTTTACCCTCTTTTTGTTTAATCTTTAGAATTTGAAATCTAGATTAGTATAAACATAACGACCAGGTTCATTAAGAAGCATAGTTTGCGTTCCTCCTATAAGTGTTAAATCTGCATAAGTATTACTTTGTGCATAGACAACATCAAACATATTATTGACACCAAGTGTAAAATCAAATTTTTTGTTGATTGAATGCTTTACTTTTGCATCAAAAACTGCCCAACCTGCTAAAGCCTGTTCTCCGTTGTCTGAGTCTATAGTATCCCATCTATCACTTGCTTGCATGCCAAAAGTTGCTATAGAGTTGTTTGCATACTCATAATTAACTGCGATATTTGCACGAAGTGGTGCCATATCTGCTAAGTCTGTATCATTTTGTCCTGCTAAAGCATTATCTTTTTTACCACGCTTGTACGCAAGCCCTGCATCTATACTTGTATCATCTGTGACAAAGTAAGAACCACTAATCTCTAGACCATATACTGTTGCATCAACATTGTTGAATTTTTTTGTAATGGCATTTGTATAAATATAATCTTTTAAACTAGAGTAAAAAGTTTTGATTTTGAAACTGAAATCATCACTGTCTATCTCATATCCAAGGTCAATTTCACGATTTCTTGTTTGTTGAAGATTTGGTGTTCCTGTGAGAAGTAGTGTTGGTGGAGTACCTGGAACAATTTTATTAAAATACAATTCCCTTGCATCAGGAACACGATAAGCTTGTCCTATGCCGAAAAACACTTTATTGCTTTTATTAAGATGGTAACTTGTAAGAATATTTGCACCAAATGCGTTATAGGTATTTGAAACATAGGTGTCATTTGTGATTTTTGTATGGTCATACCTTGCCCCAATTGTTACATCCAAAGCATTATAAGATTTTTGTAATTTTGCAAAAATTGCACTATTTTTAGTGATAGTATTGTCTATACTTTTTGAGTAACCTGTTGGGATTGGTGTTTGCACTCCTGAAGCAACATTCGTTTTATAGTATCTGCCATCCCACTCTCTTTTACTTCCATCAAGACCTACTAAAAGTTTATAATTATTGACATCAAAACTGTTCTTGAGTTTTAAACCTTGCATCGTCGTTGTTAAGTGACTTGTGACATAATTTACAGCACCTTGTGCTCTATATTTTGTGCTCATAGGATGTTCAACATCAGAATAGTAGTATTGTAGGTTAATATTTTTGTATATATCGCTTATATTATCAATATTATACTCTACACTGTAAATGTTTGAATCATCATAGAGTGCATCCATGGTTGTATTTGCATACAAAATATCATCACTTCTGTTTGCGGTAACACTTAAACGAAGTTCTTGATTTTTAGCTGTTGTGATGAATGCTTTTGCCATCAAACTTTTTTTTGTATAAGCTTCCATATCATGATATTGTGCTTGATATTTTGAACCTTGAGCAGGAAGTGATGTTGGATTTTTTGCTGCAAAATCATCTACTTGCTGGGCAAGTGTTCGACCATTACCGTCTTTATATTGGTCACTTGATTCTGTTGATGCTGTGATAATCATTCTGATAAAATCATTGCCACCACTCCCAGTAATACCAAATTTTTTATAATTCCATGCGCCAAATCCAAGGTTAAGTTCTACTTTCCCTTCTTGTGTTGGTTGTTTTGTTGTAATTTTTAAACCACCACTAAGAACGCCAAAGTTTTCAACATCATAAGGACCTTCAATCACTTCTATAGTATCAATCTGGTTGGCGACAACATGCGAGATAGGTGGATCCATTCTATTTGGACATGCCCCACATACTTTTGTACCATCTACATCTATACCGATATTATCTCGTTTTTGGCCACGAATAAGTACATCATTAGCAATGCCACTTCGTCGAATCATATCAACACTTGGAATGTTTTTACTAAGTGCCGTTGCAACATCTGCTGAAGTTTGTGCATGCTCTGCCACTTGGGTTATCACTGTTGATTCCACGCTGATTGGGGCTAATTCTACTTCTGCTGCATATAAAGTTGCAATACTTAGAAGAGAAAGAGGGATTATTTTTTTCATAATTTATTACCTTAAAGATTTAATGGCGATATTATATGAAAAGAGTGTTACATTAGTGTTAAGTAAGCCAGCAGAAATAACTTCATAGCTAATAAAAAGATAAGTTATGAGATACAAGGCAAAAATTCGCAGGGGCTACGAGTAGCCTCAAGAGTTTTTAACGCAGTAGCTTGTGATTTATCTTTTTACCCGTAGGGCAACATTTAAAAGGCTCATCTTCTGCGTTG
>JASFZD010000126.1:0-6410 GCA_045046645.1 Sulfurimonas sp.
AGTGATGATGAAAAAATGATTTTAAAACTTGTTACACTTTTTCACGATACGGGGAAGGGAAGAAAACAAGACCATAGTGAAGTAGGTGCTAAAATAATTGCAGCATTTGCAAAACGACTCGGAATGAGTGAAGAACTAATCAAACGTTCAGTTGTACTTGTAAAACATCATATTCTTATGAGTAATGTTGCGTTTAAAGAGAATATTCACAATGAAAAAACACTCTATAAATTTATGGCAAAAGTAGGAGATACTAAAAATCTAGACCTTTTATACATCTTAACCTATTCTGATATCACTGGTGTTGGTGGAGATACTTACAACTCTTTTAACTCTAAACTTTTGCTTGATTTGTATAAAAACGCTTTAGAGGTGTCACAAAACAGACAAAGAATCACTGATGCTGCAAAAAGACTTATCATAGAAAAAAGACTTAAAAAAGATACTGATTTTAAAGCTCTAACAAAGCTCCAACAGAAAAAAATTCTTACCATTGAGTCCAATCTTTTCTTCTTTAAACATTCAGTTAGTGAAATTATAGAAATTCATAAAATAGCTAAAGAGATTAAAAAGTATGACTTTATTATCAAAAATAAGAACTCTTTAACTATTGAAATATTTAGAAAAATCCCTATCAATATTGGTTATCTTTTATCTGTTCTCTCCACTTTAAATATTGCTAATATGGAAATTTTTACACTCTTTGATAATGTTAAATACTTTAGAATAGATTTTATAAAGAATGTTACAGGAAATGAACTTGTAGAAGTACAGGAGATGATTGATGCTTCATTTGATATGAGTAAAGAGGTTTTACTACGAGATGTAGTCATAAAAAGTGAAGAGATCAATATAGATTGTGAACATTCGCTAACACATGCCCAAATTAGTGTACATACTAGTAATCAAAAAGGTTTGCTCTCTTATATCATGTATATTTTTGAACAATTGAATATTAATGTTATTACAGCAAAGATTCATTCGAGCAAATACAAGGTAAAAGATAGTTTTTTAATCGAAAAACAAAACAATATATGCGATAATGGCAACAAAATTTATGAAATGCTAACAAAAGGTAATTAATATGTGTGGAATAGTAGGCTATCTTGGAGAAAAAAATACTAAAGAGATTTTACTCTCTGGACTAAAAGAACTAGAGTATCGTGGGTATGATTCTGCTGGAATCGCTGTGCTTCAAGATGGTGATTTTGAGAGTTATAAAGCTATCGGTAAACTTGTTAATCTTGAAAAGAAGACTAAAGAATTCACAACCGACAAATTTGCTGTAGGAATTGGGCATACAAGATGGGCAACGCATGGAAAACCAACAGAGCTAAACGCACATCCACACTTAGGTGAGAGTTCTTATGTAGTTCACAACGGAATTATAGAAAATTATGCTGCGTTAAAAGAAGAGCTTATTAAGGATGGTGTTACTTTTTTAAGTCAAACTGACACTGAAGTAATCGTACATCAGTTTGAAAAAAATCTCCAACTTACAGCTACTGCGTTTGAAGCTTTTAGTAAAACAGTAAATGAACTTCAAGGTGCTTACGCCATTTTACTTGTTACAAAAAGTGAAGATAAAACTATCTTTTTTGCAAAGCATGGTTCTCCAATGCTTATGGGCATAAACGCAGAAGATGAAAAATATTTTGCCTCTTCTGATACACCACTTATAGGGCATTGCTCTGATGTAAACTACTTTGAAGATGGTGACTATGGTTTTGTTACAAATGAAGACATTGCGATTTTCAATCATGATGATGAAAAAATAACACCAAAATTTACAAAACTGACAACAAATAAACTCTCTGCCCAAAAAGATGGCTATAGATTTTTTATGGAAAAAGAGATTTATGAACAAAGCAGTGTTATAGCAGATACTCTTCTCGGACGTTTAAGTGATAAAGAGGTGATTTTTGATGAACTTCCAAGTTCTCTTTTTGATGATATTAATGAGATAAAACTTTGTGCTTGTGGAACATCTTACCACTCTGCCCTTTCAGCTTCTTACCTCTTTGAGAGACTTTCCAAAGTCAGAACATCTGTTGAAGTAGCAAGTGAATTTAGATATCGTGAACCTCTTATGAGTAAAGATACTCTTTTTGTTGTTATCTCTCAAAGTGGAGAAACTGCAGATACACTTGAGACTCTTAAAATGGCAAAAAAAGCTGGGCTAAAAACACTTGTTATCTGTAATGTCGACAACTCATCTATGGTGCGTTTAGCAGATGCGTGCATACTTACTCGTGCTGGCGTTGAGAAAGGTGTGGCATCAACAAAAGCTTTTGCGACACAAGTTACTATCTTTTGGATGTTAAGTCTTTATCTTGCTAAACGCAACAACTCCCTCCAAGAAGATGAGATAACAAGACAGATAAAACTTCTAAGAGAGGTGCCTTTAAGTGTAAAAGTAAGTGACGATATGCATGAAAAAATCAAACGACTCTCTAAACGCTATCTACACGGTCATGGTTTTTTCTTTATTGGTCGAGATGTTTTCTTTCCATTGGCACTCGAGGGTGCTTTAAAACTTAAAGAAATTTCTTATCTTCATGCAGAAGGATATCCCAGCGGAGAGATGAAACATGGACCTATCGCTTTAGCAGACCCTGAACTCTTTACCATTGCCCTGCTTCCACAACATCTACTTTATGAAAAAAGCAAAAGTAATGTAGAAGAACTAAGCGCAAGAGATTCTACGATCTGTGCTATAAGTCCACTAGAATTTGATAAAGCAGATGACTATATTAAAACAGCTAATCACGAAGACTATATGCTAGAGTTTTTTGAGATGATGGTTGTTGTGCAGCTTCTTTCACTTGAAATTTCTGTTAGACTTGGAAATGATGTAGATATGCCTAGAAATCTCGCCAAAAGTGTTACAGTAGAGTAAAATTTAAACTTTTTTTAATTTTTTATTTGCTAGTATATTTACAATTTTTTCTATACAAAGTAATTATCATGCAAACAAAATTTAAACTTCTTTTACTTGTCAGTACAATGTTATTAGCACTTGGTGTTGTCACCACTATTAATGTATCTATTAATTTCAGAGACTTTAGCATTAAAAGCTCCATTGAAAAAGCCAAAATGACGGCTTCAATCGTTAAAGATGGACTAACAGCACATATGGTTAATGGCATAATGGATAAGCGTAACTATTTTTTAAATAAAATTTCTACCAATAATAATATTAAATCATTATGGATTGTAAGATCAGATAAAGTAATAAAACAATATGGTCCAGCTCGTGCCAATGAAACTATAAGAGATAAAATTGATTCAGATGTACTCAAATATGGAACAATGATTCAAAAGATTACTGAAAAAACAGATGGCATAGAACTGCGTATCACTATCCCTTACAAAGCTATTGCTGAAGGAAACCCTGACTGTTTAAGTTGTCATACTGTTAATCGTGGGGACACTTTAGGTGCTATAAGTATGGAGTTTGATATCAGTGGCATGAGAAACACTGGTATTTTTACAATTCTTAAAATCTTTGGAATTAATCTTTTATTTATAATTATAGTCCTTTTTCTCCTCAACTATTATGTAACTCCTTATATGAAGCTATTCTCAAACCTTCAAGTAGGTATCAAAAAGGCTTATAGAGGTGATTTTACACATGAGTTTACAACAACAGTTATTGGCGATGGGAAAGAACTTGTAGAACAGATAAATCCGTTATTTAGAAAAATACAGAGTACATTTGGAGATATTAAATATGATTTATCAACTTTTATTCCAAACAATTGTGTATCGTCTTCAGATCCTCTGCATGAAGCAAAAGTTATTATACAAGAACTCTCTGATATCTATAAATTTAAAAAAACTATAGAACTTGATGAATCTAAAGAAATTGTTTATTCACGATTAATAGATATTTTAAAAACAAAATTCAACATCGAAAATTTCTCTTTTTATGAAGTGGAAAGTCAATCACAAAAACGAGAATTAATTTACTCTACACACACAACTATATGTAATAGCAGTGTGAACTCGGATGCAAATCAATGTAGAGCTTTTAGGACAAATAACGAAGTTCTCTCTACTGACTTCATAAATCTATGTCAGCATTGTAGCCCAGAAAACAAGGAGTATATTTGTATTCCTTTTATAATTAATAATGACTACTCTTTAGTGATTTCTATCACATCTTCAAACCTTGAAAACATCAACAGTGTAACTTCAAACATAAGTAGTATAGAAAACTATCTTGAAGCAGCCAAGCCTGTAATAGAAAGTAAAATACTTATGGGAAAACTTCTTGACACCTCATTAAGAGATGCAATGACTGGTTTATATAATAGAAGATTTTTAGAAGAGTTTATAGACAAAGTTATGAGTCAAGCCCTAAGAGAAAAAGGGTCCTATAGTGTACTTATGCTAGATGTTGACTTTTTTAAAATGGTGAATGACACTTATGGACATGATGTTGGAGATAAGGTTATTGTAGAGATTGGTAAACTTATTAGATCATCTATAAGAGAAGCAGATTTAGGCATTCGCTATGGTGGAGAAGAATTTGTTGTTATGTTACACAATGCTGATGAAGTAGGAACTTTAAAAGTGGCTCAGACGATACATGATAACTTTGGTGAGCTTGTTTTTGATGCTGGTAACGGAGCAGTATTGCAAAAGACCATGAGTATCGGTGTATCTAAATTCCCTACAGATGGAAACACTATTTGGAAAGCTATAAAATATGCAGATACCGCTTTATATGTTGCTAAAACAACTGGTAGAGATAAGATAGTAGAGTACAAAAAAGAGATGTCTGAGAGTGAGGCAACGAGATAAAAAGATTTTATTTTGTGATCAGAAGAAATCTTCTGGTCACTAAAGAAGCGAAGTAATTATAAATTAACTACAGCCACATCCTCCACCACTGCTTTGTGGTGCAGCAGCAGCTGCCCCAGCAGTTGAACATGCACTTACTCCTGGAGGTGTAGTTGGTTGCACTGATTGATTATCAACACCACCATTTGCATTTATCTCTTGGATTGAAGCCCAAATAGACTCAGCAGCAATTGCGTATCTTTTTGCACTCTCAGAAGTTGGAGATACAAAAGCGATAGGTTTACCATCATCTCCACCACTGCGGATACTTGGTTCTAATGGAATTTCTGTAATGATTTTAGTTTCAAACTCATCAGCCATAGGTTGAGATGTTCCTTTACCAAAGATATCATATTCTACCCCAGTATCTGGTGCGATAAATCCACTCATGTTTTCAATAATTCCAGCGATAGGAATATTGAGTTTTTTGAACATATCTAATGAACGACGAGAATCATCCAAAGAAACACCTTGTGGAGTTGTAACAGTTAGACCAACAGTTACAGGAACACTTTGTGCCAGCGTAAGCTGTGCATCACCAGTTCCAGGAGGCATATCAATAACCATAATATCTAGCTCAGACCATAAAATATCACGCAAGAACTGTTCAATCGCTTTCATAATCATAGCACCACGCCAGATTAGAGATTGACCATCTTCCATAAGTGAACCCATAGACATAACTTCAACACCATATGCCTTTAAAGGTAAAACTTTATTTCCAGTTACTTCTGGTTTAACATCACTAATACCCATCATACGAGGAATATTTGGACCATAGATATCTGCATCTAAAAGCCCTACTTTTAAGCCTTGTTTTGCAAGTGAAATAGCAATATTTACTGATGTTGTTGACTTTCCAACTCCACCTTTACCTGAACTTACCATTAAAAAGTTTTTCACCTGTGGCGCTATATTTTTACCATGAGAAGAGCTTTCTCTTGGCATTTGGGGAGCTTTTACATTACATGTAATGTTATCAGCACCTGCTCTCATAAGTTCTGCTGTTGCTTCATCTTTGATCTGTTGTGCAACTTCTGGTGCAGATGAAGTAATCTCTACACTAAAACTTACATCATCTCCATTTACTACAATATCTTTCACAAAACCAAAAGTTACGATATCTTTGGTAAAACCTGGATACATTACTTTTGAGAGTGCTGATTTTACAATTTCTTCAGTCATTAAAAATATTCCTTATATGATTTATATTTTGGGATTATATCTAAATAAGACAAATATTGTCTTATTTAGATTATTAAATTTATTTTATAAGTTTATGCTACTTCTGCAGCAGCTTCTCTTTCTTCTCTTTCTTCTCGCTCTTTTACTTCTCTTGCAATTTGCTCGATAGCTTCTGGATTATCCATAATATTTTGCGTTATTTTATAAGAACAAAACTTCGGTCCACACATAGAACAGAACTCTGCTTCTTTAAATACATCTTGAGGAAGTGTTTCATCATGGTACTCACGAGCTCTATCACCATCAAGTGAAAGTTCAAATTGTTTTTCCCAATCAAAACTATATCTCGCATCACTCATAGCATCATCAACATCTCT
>JASFZD010000127.1:0-4652 GCA_045046645.1 Sulfurimonas sp.
AAAAATATTAAAAACCCAGCCAAGGAAGCTCAGATAGCAGCAGTAAAAACAAGTTGGCAAGCTATAGAGTATATTAAAAACCCAGTTAAGGAAGCTCAATTACTTGCTTTATCTCAGAATGAAAATGCATTGTTACTGATTGATAGTGTTGACAAAGAAATTCAGTTGGAAGCTGTAACGAGAAGGTATTTTATACTAAAAAAGATTAAGAATCCAAGTGAAGAGGCTCAATTGGCAGGGATAGAACAAAGTTATCATGCTATAAAGTATATTAAAAATCCAACTACAAATGCTCAGTTAGCAGCGGTGAAAAAAGATGCAAGAGCGATACAGTTTATAGAAAACCCAAATAAAGAGGTTCAAATAGCAGCAATAAAGAAAGATTATAATGCTATAAAAGATATTAAACATCCAACTCCTGAAGCATCTAAGTTAGCATATATAGGGATTATGTCAGAACAATAATTTTAAAGCTTTAGCTTAAGCTTGATAAATATAGCAGAGAATCTTAGGTTTTCTGCTAATCCATCCTCATTTAATATCCTCTTTTTATTTATATAACTCTTATATTTGAATTTATTATAATTTAATTAATAATAAATAATTTAAACTACTTGTTACAATAATGTGACATTATAATATTGCAATGATATAATTATCGCTAATCTTAATTATAAAGGAATAAGATGAAAACAATATTATTAATAATTTTAACACTATCTATAACAACAAATATATTCGCATCTACAGAGTTAAAAAACGAAGAAAGAATGTGCGAAATTTTTCAAAACAAAGTATTATCTTATAAAAAAATTATGGATAATGATGAATATGCTAAAAAGACTTTAGAGTCTTACGAGAATAGAGCTGATCTTTTCTGTTTAAAATAGTATTAACTTTACTAAGCTAAATATAGCTTGGTAAATATTTTATTTACTCCTCAACTTCCAAATATAACAAAAACAACTTAAAAAAATAAATTGACATTATAAAATATTAGATGTATACTTACTCATAAATTTTGCAAAGGATGATTATGAAAGTATTTATTTTAGTTTTAATTTCTATTTTTTATACAACAACAATATACGCAGAGAAGCATGTTCCTAAAAAAGACGAGAAATTGTGTAAAATATTTAAAGATAAGGCAGTAAAATATAAAAAGACGATGCGTAATGACGAGTATGCTATGAAAACTCTGATGTCATATCAAAAGCGAATAAAGATATATTGTCCAGATAAGTAAAACTACTAATCTTGATAACTTGACATTATTAAATTGTTATTGTATAATTTCACTCAATATTAATTATAAAGGAATAATATGAAAACAATAATACTAATGATTTTAACACTAACACTAACAACAACTATTTTCGCGTCAACAGAGTCAAAAAATGAAGAAAGATTATGTAAAGTTTTTACAAACAAAGCATTATCGTATGAAAAGACTATGCGTGATGATGCATATGCTAAGAAGACTTTAGAGTCTTACGAAAGTAGAGCTGCTAGTTACTGTTCTAAATAATCGAATAATATCTTGCTAAGCCAAAATGGCTTAGCAAATTTCCCTCTTATAAACTCCCAAATTTTTTTGACAAACAATTTTTAGATATAATTACAAAATTATAATACAATATAGGACTTTCTTTGCAATATTCAAATGAAGAATTAACACAAAAAATCAATCTATTAAAAGAAAAACTAAGTGTAACTGTTGTTTCACACTTCTATCAACGAGATGAAGTTTTTGCCATAGGCGATATTACAGGGGATTCTTTAGAACTTGCAGTAAAAACAAGAGATGATGATGCTGAGTTTGTACTTTTTTGTGGTGTTGCGTTTATGGGACAGAGCGTTAAGGTGCTTTCACCGCATAAGCGAGTTGTAATGCCTAAACTAGCATGTTGTGCTATGGCTAAGATGATTGATGGAATTTACTATGATGATTCTGTTAAGTATTTAGAAGAACATGGCATACAAAAGGATGATATTCTTCCTATTACTTATATTAACTCAAACGCAGATGTTAAAGCAAAAGTTGGTGAAATGGGTGGTATGGTATGTACAAGTTCAAATGCCAAGCATATCATAAAAACAGCCTTAGCCCAAGACAAAAAGATTTTGTTTGTTCCTGATAGATGTTTGGGTCAAAATATTGCAAACCAAATGGGACTTAAATCTATGGTTATTGGTGAAGATGTTAATCCAAATGATGTAGATATAATCTGTTATGATGGTTTTTGTTCGGTACATCAGCTTTTTAGCATAGCAGATATAGAGTTTTATAGAAAAAAATTCCCAGGCATACTTATTGCAGTACATCCTGAATGTGATCCAAAGATTTGTGATGCTAGTGACTTTGTAGGTTCTACCTCTCAACTTATTAAATATATTACAGAGTTGCCAAAAGAGCAAAAGGTAGCTGTAGGTACAGAGTTCAACATGGTAAATCGCCTGCGTCCAGCAAATACTTACATCTTATCTTCTACAAAACCAGAGTGTCCAACTATGAACGAAACAACTCTTGAAGATGTATATTTAACCCTAAAGTCAATCGATGATGGTGAGCCACTGAATGAGATTCTTATTGATGAAAAAACTCAAAAATGGGCAAAAATTGCATTAGAAAGAATGTTGGCACTATGATAAAAGAATTTGTAAAAGCAGCACTCGCTGAAGATGTTGGACGTGGTGATTTGTATGCTTTGGTTGAACCTGCAGTAGATTCTAGTGCTAAAATTATCGCAAAGAGTGATGGTGTAGTTGCTGGTGTAAAATATATTAATGTTCTTGCACAGATGGAGAATTTAAGCATCGAGTGGCTTAAAAATGATGGTGAATCTTTTGTTTTTGGAGAGATTATAGCAAGAGTAAACGCAGACTCTCATACACTTTTAAGATGTGAAAGAACAATCTTAGATATCCTTTTACATGCAAGCTCCATTGCGACTTTAACAAGAAAATATGTCAATCTCATAGAACCATTTGATGTAAAACTTTTAGATACAAGAAAAACAAGACCTCTTTTGCGTGTTTTTGAGAAATACGCTACAAGAGTAGGTGGCGCAGTAAATCATAGAATGGGACTTGATGACTCATTAATGATAAAAGATACGCACCTAAAAACTATAGTCAATCTAAAAAAATACATAAAAGAAGCTCGTAAATCTATCCCTTTTACAGCAAAAATAGAAGTAGAAGCAGAGAATTTTGAAGTCGCACAAGAGGCGATGGAGGCTTCGTGTGATATTGTAATGTGCGATAATATGACAGCAGATAAAATCAAAGAAGTTGTTGTTTTTAGAGATGAAAATTATCCTCATATATTACTTGAAGCAAGTGGAAATATCTCACTTAAAACCATAGAATCTTACGCTCAAACAGGTGTTGATGCTATAAGTTCAGGTTCTTTAATTCATCAAGCAAATTGGATTGATTTATCAATGAAACTTGACTGATATTAAGTGATAAGTAGATTTTAAATGGCAGATGATCAGGAAAAAACAGAAGAACCCACCGATAAAAAGATTGAAGATGCCAGAAAAGAGGGAAATGTCCCTAAATCTCAAGATGCCTCAGGTGTTATTACTCTTTTTGTAGCTATTTTAGCTATCTTACTGCTTTTTCCTTACATGGCAAAGCACATGATACTTCTTTCTAAATACTATTTTTCACTTGTTGGTACACCCTTAGACAAACTTTTTATGCTTGATATTGCTATTATAACTATAAAAGAATTTTTACTAATAATTATGCCCTTGGCTATAGCCGTTGCTATTTCTGGTGTGGTTGCCGCTTTGGCACAGTTTGGATTCTTATTTACTACTAAGGCAATAATGCCTGACTTTAAAAAAATTGACCCAATCAAGGGGACAAAAAATCTCTTTTCAATGAAAAAACTTATTGAAGGTGTTAAAATTACCTTCAAATCCTTTACAACCTTAGGTGTTGGTTTTATTTTCTTCTTTTATTTTATTACAGAACTGCCAACAGTCGCTCTTTTTGGATTGCATGACCAGTTGGATTGGCTACAAGAAAAAATGTTAATTATTGCGTCTGTTATGCTTTTTATTATATTTATTTTTGCCATTATAGATATTATTATTGTAAGAAAACAGTACTTTGATGGACTGAAAATGTCAAAACAAGAGATAAAAGATGAGATGAAAAATATGGAGGGAGATCCTCTTATAAAATCAAAAATAAAACAAAAACAGATGGAAATGTCCCGTCAAAGAATGATGTCTGAGATTCCAAATGCTGATGTAATCATCACAAATCCAACACATTACGCTGTAGCGATAAAATATAATGAAGAAAAATTTCATGCTCCTATTGTGATAGCTAAAGGAATCGACCATGTTGCACAAACTATTAAAAAAATTGCGCGTGAAAACAATGTGCATATAGTACAGAATCCACCACTAGCTCGTAGTTTATATGCCGAAGTTGACATAGATAAACCTATCCCCGAAGCACTCTTTGGAGTAGTTGCTGAAGTTCTTGCATATGTATATAAAATGAATACAAAAAAGAATTAATATAACAGATTTTTTGTAAGCACCTCACAAACAGCACCAAAAGACTTTCAAAATCTCTCAAAAATAGCTGATAAAACCTTCTCGAAAGTACCTATTTATGGTATAATA
>JASFZD010000128.1:0-23942 GCA_045046645.1 Sulfurimonas sp.
ATGGTGTCAGAGGGGGGACTCGAACCCCCGACCCCCGGCTTATGAGACCAGTGCTCTAACCAGCTGAGCTACCCTGACATCTTTTAAGTGGGTGGAATTATAACCATGCAAAGCTTTAAACTTCCTTTGTTTTGTATTAAAATTATATTTTTTGAAAATTTTGAGAAGTTATTTTAGATGCAACTTAATTTAAGAAATGTGTATACAATAATTTTATAGCAAATAGTGTTCACAAAATTATTTACAAATTTATATCTACGATTAAACCTATTATGGTAAAATCGCGTTTATAAAAAACAAGGATATTTAATGAACTTTCAACCTCTAGGAAAAAGAGTTTTAGTTAAGAGAGTAGAAGAAGCTACAACGACAATGTCAGGGATAATTATACCTGATAATGCAAAAGAAAAACCATCTCGTGGTGAAGTAGTTGCAGTAAGTAAGGAAGTAGAAGTCTTAGCAAACGGTAACCAAGTTCTTTTTGGTAAGTATGCAGGTAATGAAGTTTCATTTGAAGGCACTAAATACATAGTGCTTGATGTTGAAGATATTTTTGGAATAATAGGTTAAGGATTTAAAGAATGGCAAAAGAAATTATATTTTCAGATACGGCTAGAAATGCCCTTGCTCGTGGTGTTGAAAAACTAACAGACGCAGTAAAAGTGACAATGGGACCTCGTGGTCGTAATGTTTTGATTATGAAAAGTTATGGAGTACCTGTTCTTACAAAAGATGGTGTTTCAGTTGCTCGTGAAATTGAACTTCAAGACAAGCTTGAAGACATGGGAGCACAACTTGTAAAAGAAGTTGCTTCAAACACTGCTGATGAAGCTGGTGATGGTACAACTACTGCAACAGTTTTAGCAAATGCAATTTTCTCAGAAGGTCTTAGAAATATAACTGCAGGCGCAAATCCTGTTGAAGTAAAACGCGGTATGGATAAGGCATGTGCTGTTATTCTTAAAAACTTAAAAGATGCTTCTCAAGCTGTAAATGGAAAAAAAGATATAGCGCAAGTTGCTACCATCTCGGCAAACTCAGATGAAGCTATTGGCGATATGATTGCTGAAGCTATGGAGAAAGTTGGTCAAGATGGTGTTATCACTGTTGAAGAGGCTAAAGGTATCTCTGATGAGCTTGAAGTTGTTGAAGGTATGCAATTTGATCGTGGTTATTTAAGCCCGTATTTTATTACAAACGCAGAGAAAATGATAGCTGAGATAGAAAATCCTTGGATTTTACTTGCTGATAGTAAGATATCTTCACTAAAAGATTTACTTCCTGTTTTAGAGCAAGTTCAAAAAACAAACCGCCCTCTTCTTATCATCGCTGAAGATGTAGAGGGTGAAGCACTTTCAACTCTAGTTGTAAACAAACTTCGTGGTGTTTTAAATATCTCTGCTGTTAAAGCTCCAGGTTTTGGAGATAGACGAAAAGCTATGCTTCTTGATATTGCAACTTTGACGAAGGGGACTGTGATAAGTGAAGAAACTGGACATACTCTTGAGGGTGCAAGTATTGATATGCTAGGACAAGCTTCTCGTGTTGTTATAGATAAAGACAATACAGTTATAGTAAATGGTGCTGGAGATGACGCGGCTGTTAAAGCTCGTATAGCTGAAATCAAAGTGCAAATAGATGCAACTTCTAGCGAATATGACAAAGAAAAACTTCAAGAGCGTTTAGCAAAACTTAGTGGTGGAGTAGCAGTTATCAAAGTTGGTGCTGCTACTGAAACTGAAATGAAAGAGAAAAAAGACAGAGTTGATGATGCATTAAGTGCAACAAAAGCTGCTGTTGATGAGGGAATAATTATCGGTGGAGGAGCTGCTTTAGTTCGTGCTGCTGCTCTGGTAAACTTAGACCTTGAAGGTGACCAAAAAATTGGATGTGAAATTATCATAAGAGCTGTAAATGCACCAATGAAACAAATCGCACAAAACGCAGGTTTTGATACAGGTGTTGTTGTTAACACAGTAGCAAATGCAAAAAATAAAAACACTGGTTTTAATGCTGCAACTGGTGAGTATGTTGATATGTTTAAAGCGGGCATCATTGACCCTCTAAAAGTTGCTCGTGTAGCACTTACAAACGCAACATCAGTATCTTCAATGCTTTTAACAACTGAAGCTGCCATCTATGAAATACCAGTAGAAACTCCAGCTGGTGCTGATGCTGGAATGCCTCCACAAATGGGCATGCCTGGGATGATGTAAAAGTCAAAGAAGTAGAAATTGGAAAATCCATTTGAATCAGGTCATATAAAAAACTATATCTTGCTGTATGCAAGTGTAGTTGCGATTATGATTCTATTTTTTCTCGCAACGATGCTATTTCATGAAGATGAAAAGATTGAAAAAAAAGTTTTTAACACTGTCATAAAAAATACTAAGATTATTAAAGATATAAAAAAAGATAAGAATGTAACAACTCGGTTTAAGTTAATAGATATCAATTACTAAATTATTTTTTAGTAACTATATAAAGTTGTTCATGACCTAAGCGTTTCAAAATATCCATAACACTCACAAAGTCCTGAAATTTAGAATCTTTATCACTTCTTAAAACAACTGTTTGCTTTTTTGAAATCTCTGAAAGTTTTTTTTCTAAGCCAGCTACATCAACCTTCTCTTTTTCAAAAAACATTTCACCTTTTGCATTAACATATACTGTAATCTCTTTTTTAGTATCTTCTTTATCTGTTGCTTTAGCTTCTGGTAAGCTTACAGGGATAACACCCTGCTTTATAAAAGTAGCTGTTGTTAAAACCATAACAAGTAAAACAAGCATGATATCAATAAACGGGATAACATTTATCTCATCAAACCTTTTTTTACTCTTTTTACATTTTGCCATTATTTTGCTTTTGCCTCTTGTTCTACATCAAACTTTGTTAAAATTCTTTCGACTTTTCTAAGTACAATGGTATAAGTAATAATTGCCGGCATAGCAACAACAAGTCCCATCGCTGTAGCTTTAAGCGCAAGAGCAAGTCCTACCATGATTTGCTTGGCATCAACAGCTCCAACATCACCCATAGTATAAAATGTAATCATAATACCAGTTACAGTTCCTAAAAGCCCTACATAAGGAGCATTAGAACCTATGGCACTTATCACACCGATGTTATCAGTTAAGTCAAGTTCTAAATTATCTCTATACTCATAATCATCTGTTCTTACACTCTTATAAAACATCATACGCTCTATAAACAACCAAAGTGTAACAACACTCATAAGTACAAGCACTCCCATCACACCATAATTAAGTGCATTTTCTGCGTATGTTAATATATTACTCTCTTGCATTATTATCCCTGTAGTTTTTTAAATTTTAGTTCTACTTTTGTCCCAACATTCGGTGTTGATTCAAAGCGTAATACAGTGCCATTTTTATCACAATGTCTTTTTACCATACTCAAACCTATGCCATAACCTTGCATATCTGTGTTTGACTGGTAATAATTATCAAAAATACGAACAAGCTCTACTTCATCCATACCGACACCATAGTCTTGGATTATCAGTCTATTTTTTTCTATCTTTATCTCTATCTTTTTAGAATTAAGTGAGTATTTTACCCCATTATCGATAATATTGTCAATCACTTTTGACAAACCTTTTTTATCATTAAAGATTTCAAGTTGTTTCAAAGAGAGATTGAAGTTCATTTGTGGATATATCTTTGATAAAAAATCAACTCTCTCTTGCATGAGTTCATCTAAGAAAAATTTTTCTCTAACATTCTCTTTGCTCTGCATTTTTATCATATAATCGAGTTCATTATATCTCTCTTTTAACATCTCACAAGCACTGTTGATACGCTCTATTCTCTTAAGACTTTTTTCATCATCAAGATTTTTGCTTAACATTTTCGTGTTTGTTTCTATGGTGCTTATAGGAAGGTTCAGTTCATGTAGCGTTTCTTTTGAGAGATTTTGCAAGTTTTGCACATACGCTATCAGAGGAGCAACAGCTAAATTTGAGATAAATATACCAGATAAAATAATAAAACAAACTAAAACAAAAACAAAAAGATAGTAGTTTATGATAGATAAAATAGCAAGAAAATAATAGCTAAACCCTAAAAATGCAACTACAGTGATAATATAGTATATAAAGATATTTAAACGAAAATCACGAAACAAGTTTATACCCTATACCACGAATATTTTCTATCTTCATATCTGGAAGCAGTTGTTTTAATCTGTTGATATAAACGCGTATTGCACCATCACTACCACTCTGGGCACTACTCCAAAGTTTTTCGTAAATAAGCTCTTTAGTTACATTTTCATTGATGTTAGTCATAAAAAGAACTAAAAGATCATACTCTTTTTTTGACAAATCTAATCTATCACCATTATAAGAGATAGTTTTGTGTAACTTGTTGTGAGAAAGTTTACCAATAGACTCTGGTTCATTTTTTTTACTGCGTTTAAGAAGAGCCTTTAAACGCAGCAAAAATTCATCCGAATCAAATGGCTTTGTCATGTAATCATCTACCCCACTTAAAAATCCCTTCTCTAGCATCTCTTTACTTTTATGTGATGTTAAAAAGATAGCAGGAGTGTTATCATCTGCACCTCTAAGTTCACCGAGTAAAGAAACACCATCTATGAGAGGTACATTTATATCAAGGAGGTAGGCATCAAACTTTGAAGAAAAAGTAGCATCTAAAGCATCTTGACCATTTGGATAGTGAGAAACCTCAAAACCTTCATCTTCGAGTAAATCAACTAGTGTTTCACCAAAGAGAAGGTCATCTTCAAGTAGGAGTATCTTACTCAACGCTCTCTATCGCCCAAGAAATTGTTTCACCAGCATACATGGGTACAACACCAGAATAATTTTGAGGTACAACAAAAGGTCTTTTCTCTAAAATAACTTCTTTAAATTCTGGACATATTCCATAGATATTTTGAGCATTATCACTAACAAATGCTTGTAAATTATCTAACTTGTCATACTGCTCAAATATCTCACATAAAAGTTGCAATGAGATAGGTGACGTAAATACACCTGCTGCACAACCACAAGACTCTTTTTTATGCTGAGGATGTGGAGCAGAATCTGAACCAAACATAACTTTTGGATGCGCTTGAAGTGCAACAGTTAAGAGAGCATCTAAATCCTCTGGTCTTTTTGCAATTGGTTTACAAAACAGATGTGGTTGCATCATGCCACCCACAACATCATCAAGCGTTAAAAGAAGATGATGTACAGTTATCGTTGCATAAAGGTTTTCATACTTGTCTAACATATCAACAGCTTCTTTTGTTGTGATATGCTCCATAATAATCTTCAAGTTAGGAAAGTTTTGCGCAAGTTCTTCATAAACAGTCATAAATTCAGCTTCCCTATCCATCACAAAACCATCTGTTTCCCCATGAACACATAAAGGGATTTCTAAATCACTCATCGCTTGAAGCGTTACTCTCATCTCATGGATATCAAAAGATGAAACACCTCCCTCTGAGTTAGTCGTAATACCTGCAGGATAAAGTTTAACAGCTGTAATCTCATCAGCAACACTCTCTAAAAATGCTTTATCATAGTTCTTATAAAAAAGTGTCATATATGGTTCAAAATAATCATTTGGAACTGCTGCCATTATTCTTTGCTTATAGGCTTTAACATCTTGGAGATTCTCAACTGGTGGTACTAGGTTTGGCATAACGATAGCCCCACTATAAGAGTAAGCAGTAAGTGGTGCAACATTTTCAAGCATCACAGCATCACGAAGATGAAGATGCATATCTAGCGGCATTAGAAGAGTATGAGTTTTACGACTCGGCATTTAGTGCCTCACTGTATTGAATTTTAATTCTGATCATTTTTTTCCTTAAATTATTTATATAATTATATCTAAGCTAAGGTTAAAACTTAATTTAGATAATTTATGTATAATAGTATAAGAAATTTTAATAAGGTTTAAACTATGCATTGTAAAACGAGTGTCACAGTTGCAGTTGTAGTTGCTTTTCAAGTCCTACTACTTACTACATATTGTATTCCATGTACTAGCAAAAAAGAAACTCCAGTTCAAAAAGTTACCTTATTAGATAAAATCAAAGAAAAAAAGCATTTGAATGTTGTTATTTTAAACTCACCAAATACTTACTACACGGACAATACCGGAAAGACAGGATTTGAGTATACACTTATTTCTGAATTTGCAAAAAGTATTGATGTTGATTTGAACCTCACTATTGTTACTACCATCAGTGAAGCTTTACAAAAGAGTAGAGAAGGTGTTGGAGATATTACTGTTGCTGGTCTTACCCTCACAAAAAAACGAGAAGATGAGTTTAAATTTGGTCCACAATACGCTACTGTGCAAGAACAATTAATCTGTAGTAGTGAGCTTTATAAAACAAAAAAATTCCCTAGATCGTTTGAAGATATGGCTAATCTTAACATAATGGTTGGAAAAGATACTAGTTATGAATCAACTTTAAATGATATACAAACACAAGTGAATGATTTTAACTTTACCACAACATCAGATTTGTCAACAGAACAACTTTTAGGATTAACACAAGAGAGAAAGATAGACTGTACAGTATCTGATTCTACAATTTTTATGACAAACCAAAGATACTATCCAAAACTTGTTAAAGCTCTTGTTTTGAGTCAAAGAAAAAACCTTACTTGGATTATTCGACCAGGAGATGAATCACTCAATGAAGCTCTCTATAAATGGCTTAATACCTTTGATAGATCAGGAAAGATGGATGAACTTCAAGAACACTACTTTACCTTTTTAAGTATCTTTGACTATTACGATACATCAATCTTCTACGACAGACTCAAAACAAGACTTCCAAAATATAAAAAGTATTTTATGGGGGCAGGAGAAAAGTATAATATCCCTTGGATTATTTTGGCTGCTGTATCCTATCAAGAGTCTTATTGGAATCCTAAAGCAACAAGTAGAACTGGTGTTCGAGGTTTAATGATGCTTACAAATAAAACAGCCAAATGGATGGGAGTTAAAAATAGACTTAATCCTAAAGAGAGTATCTATGGTGGTGCAAAATATTTACGAACTATTGAAAAGCAACTACCTCCAGAGATAAAAGGCTTAAATCGTTGGTACTTTACCCTCGCATCATATAATGTAGGTTATGGACATATTTTAGATGCACAAATATTAGCTAGAAAGTTAAATAAAAATCCTTACTCTTGGATTGATATTAAAGAAGTTTTACCTCTTTTAACGCATAGACGCTACTTTAAAGACTTAAAATATGGTTATGCAAGAGGAGAAGAGCCTGTAAAGTATGCTGATTCTATTCATACTTACTACGATATTATTATTAAGCATGAAGAGCAAGAAACTAAGAAAAGAATGATAAATGAAAAACAAAAAATGGTTCAAGAAAGAATTGCTCAAGCGAGACAAAAAGCTCATGATTACAATAGAAAAGCAAATAAGGGGAAAACTAATCTCAAAGTAATTATAAAGCGTAAACTATGGGTTGGATATATAAATATAGATACAAAGAAAAAGCATCAAACAGTAACAAAGAAAACATTAACAATAGATCAGAACAAAGACTGGCTACTTTTATTTGGACCAGGACATATAACACTTGAAATCAATCATGAAATCAAAAAATACTCATCTTCTAAAAATATGCGATTTAAATATGTTAATGGCAAATTTAAGAAAATAAGTGTTGCAGAATTTAAGTATCTCAATCGTGGAAAAAAATGGTAAACTCTTTGATTATAGAGAAGCTTTAGCCTCTATAATCAAATCATTAATCGCAGTTTCATATCTCTTTGCTTGGGATTCTGAAGTTGATTCAAAACGCGTAACAAGTACTGGAGTTGTATTTGAAGCACGAACAAGTCCCCAACCATTTTCAAAGTTAATACGAACACCATCTACTTCTATAATATCTTTAATTGTTGGAAATGATGCAGGTGGATTTTTAAGCAGTTCTTTCACTTTATCGATAATCTTAAACTTTTGAGCTTCAGTAGTTTCTACTTTTATCTCTTCGGTAGAAAATACTTTTGGAAGTTTCGCAAGCTCAGCATCTAAGTCAATTCCATCATGTACTAACTCTAACATTCTTAGTGTTGCATAAATAGCATCATCATAACCAAAGTATCGATTTTTAAAGAAGACATGTCCACTTACTTCACAAGCTAAGTCTGCGTTTACCTCTTTCATTTTTACTTTTAAGTTTGAGTGACCTGTTTTATACATTATAGCTTTAGCACCACGCTTTTCTAGCTCATCATACATAACTTGAGAACACTTTACTTCACCTATAACAGTTGGCTTATCCATCTTCATAGCAAAAAGAAGAGCCATCATATCACCCTTAATGTTGTTCTTATGCGTAAGAACTGCGATACGGTCAGCATCACCATCGTAAGCAAAAGCGATATCTCCTTCATCTTCTAGAAGCTTTTTAACATCTACTAAGTTATGCTCATCTGATGGATCTGGGTGATGGTTTGGAAAAGTTCCATCTGGGTCGATATAAAGCCCTTTTGTCTTTAATTCTAAACGAGAAAAAATATCTTCAGTTACAACACCTGCAACACCATTTCCACAATCGTACACTATCTTAGTATCCATACCTTTTAAATGTTGAAACTCTCCAACTAAAAAGTCTACATATCTATCGACTGCGTTTATCTTAGTCACATCTCGCTCTACTGTTTTTGGCATTTTCATCGCATCACATTCACGACCTAGTGCATAAATATCTTCACTAAAAAATGGTGCTTTTTCTACAGTAATCTTAAAGCCATTATATTCACTTGGATTATGAGAACCTGTAATCATCACCGAAGCAGATGGAGTAATACCATCCCACTCTTGATAGTTTGTGAAGTAGTTTACAGGAGTAGGGACAAGTCCCATATCTAAAACTTTTTTACCACCTGCGTTTAAACCACGAACAAGGTACTCAAATAAAATTGGCGAGTGACTTCGTGCATCATAACCCACTGCTACATATTCACCATCAATCTTTGATGATAATGCATAACCGATACGAACAACACTCTGCTCATTTAACTCTTTTTCATATATTCCACGGATGTCATATTCTCTATATATACTCAATTATTACGCCTTTATTTTTATTTGTATGATTTTATGAATTTTTTAATGCCTGTCGTGTTGCTTCATTAATAAGTAAATCACTGGTTGGATACTTATCAGAGGATGTTACTGTTCCAATAGATATTTCATAGCCAAAACTTGTAGTTGAATTAAGTTGAACTCTTGAAGAAAAGGCATTATTTAATCTCTCAACCAAGACATTATAGTAATCTGGCTCAAGATACTCATTAAAGAGTATAACAAAGCCATTTTCTGTAGTGTGCGCTACAACATCTTCTGCACGAAGTGAGTCAGTAACTCTATCCGCCGCTTCAAGTATAAACTCTTCTGCCAACTCTTGGGAATGTAAACTAACTTCATGATAATTTTTTATTTTTATAACAGCTAAAAGAAAACTACGATCATGCCTAGTTGTTCTATTCATTTGATCATCTATCATCATTTTGACATTTGTAAGATTTGGTAATTGTGTTACAGGGTTATAATAGGCTTTTTTAATCAAGGATAATTCCCCAGCATCCCGTTCTTGTATAATGCTTCTTTGCTTTAAATTATAATAAACACTCACAAGTAACATCACTATAAGTGCAGCAACATAATACTGCATCGCTGTTATCTCTATAGTCATACCAAACCTCTTTTTTCTAATTTACCTAATTGTAACATAATCTTTAATAGATTTCTTTTACACGCCCTACTTCGCCACTCATTAAACGGACTTTTATACCATGTGGATGCTTTGGTGACTTGGTTAAAATATCACGAACAATTCCATCTGTCAAATATCCACTCTGTTGATCTTGTTTTAAAACAATAGCTACACTCTGCCCATGTTTAATGTTTTTTCTCTCTTTTGAATCTAACATATTTTTATCCCTATTTTTTTTATGCAATTATATAGTATAATTTGCTAATTTAAAAGAAGAAGTAGTAAATATGAATATAGCAATTATCGGTTTAGGTCTTATGGGTGGCTCCCTTGCACTCTCCTTACAAAAAGAAAATTATGTGAAGAGTATTGTTGGTTATGATCATAATAAAGGGCATCAAACTGAAGCTATAAAACTCGGTTTAGTAAAAAATATAGTTTCATTTGAAGAAGTAAAAAAATGTGATGTTATTTTTTTAGCAATTCCAGTAAATGGTGTTATAGCTTCACTTAAAGAACTCACCGATATACCCAAAGAGACTACTGTTATCGATCTTGGAGGCACAAAAGAGAAGATAGTAACTTCTGTTCCAAAAGAGATACGAAAAAACTTTGTCGCTGCACATCCTATGACAGGGACAGAATACTTTGGTCCATCAGCGGCTGTAGAAGGTTTATACGAGGATAAAGTTGTAGTTTTATGTGACTTAGAAGATAGCGGAGAGATACAAACAGCAGTAGCTAAAAAAATCTTCAAATCTTTAAAAATGAAAAAATACTTTATGAAGTCACATGAACATGACAGACATGCTGCCTTTATCTCTCATATGCCTCATGTTATCTCTTACTCTCTTGCAAACACTGTTATGAAACAAGAGAAAAAGAAAAATATTTTAGCTCTTGCAGCTGGTGGATTTCGGTCTATGAGTCGTTTAGCAAAAAGTTCACCTGATATGTGGGAAGATATTTTTAGACAAAACAAAGAGAACTTACTCGAGGCCATAGAACTTTTTGAAACAGAACTCTCAAGCCTTAAAACTTCCATTCAAAACGATGAATGGGTAAAAGTTCATCAGGATATGGCAGACGGAACTAAACTACACGATATATTAGACTAATGTATATCGTACTTTTTAATTATCTCTTTTAAAAGCTTTTTATCTACCACTTTTTTATCTTTAGCATAAATATTATGCTCTAATATATCCATAATTTGCTGTACTTCTTTATCTTCACTGTAAGGCATCAACTTTATCAAAAGCTTTTTTTCATCTTTTATATCTAATGATTTTTCTCTTCTAAACGCACTCCACGGTTTTACCAACATAATGATAATACCAACTACTAAACCTAAAATAAAAATAAAAATAACTTCTACAATAGAAAGTGATTTAGCCGTTACAGTCTGTACTTTTACCACACTTTTAACTGTTTTATCTCTCTTTATTTTTAAAGCCTCTTTAGGTTTTGCACCATTCACTTTTATAGCTATCTTCTCAGTCGATATGGTTTCTAATTTGTCTGTTTTTGGGTTAAAAAATGTTAAGCTAAACGCAGGTACAATAAAATTATTATCCCCTACTAAAGCGAGTTTTTCTTGAAACTTATTGGCAAAAACAACTGGCTTTTCATCAAATACACTTACATCTTTTATATGTGGTTTAAACTTTGTTATATCTTCAAGATTTCCTTCCCCTATCACTTCAATCGTAACATTGACAGCTTCATTTGGATTTATTTCTTTTTTATCTACTCTTGCTTTTATACTAAAATCACCTATAAATTTAGCACCTTGTGGGATAGGTTTCGCATTTATCTTTATCTCATTTGAGTAGTAACTTTTCCATTTTACATCTCGCATAAAAGAACCCCACATATCTCTTGTCTGTTTTCTTGAAGCGATAGCAAGTTGTGCAGGAACTATTTTTAGTTCACCTTCTCTTTGTGCTGAGAGTTTATAAGTTAGTTTTGTGATAGTAAATGCACCATCATCATACTTTTCTTGCTTTGGTTCACCACTTTTCCAAAAACCTTTCATCACTGGTGCTATAAATTTACTATCAAGTGCTTGTGCAGTATGTTTTTGTTTTATAAGCATAATCATAGTAAAAGGTTGCCCAACATAGACATCTTTTTTGTCTGTACTCAGTTCTAACATAAAGTCTGCGTTTACATCTTGCGTTGCAGGCTTTACTTCTACTTTTACTGCGTTTGTTGTTTGTTTTTTTCCGTCTACTATGACATCAAAAGGCTTAATCTCACAACTTTTTCTCGGCATAAATTTATAACTTAGGATTTTCGTTTTGTTGTATTTTCCATTTATCATCTCAATATTTGTTTGTGAAGAAGTAGCTATAATATTACTATCACAAATACTACTAAGCATTGGTCTTTGCAAATTTTTTCCAGAAATTTCTAGTGAGTATGTAACTGTTTCTCCAACTACAACACTGCTGTAGTCCACACTTGCAACAACACTAGCATACATTGCGTTTGGGATTAACACAAGTAGTAAAAACATTTTACCAAGGTTTTTCATTTGAATCCTCCTCTAGTTTATTTTCTTTATTTAACATATACATATAGGTATTTTTTTGGCTGTTTAACTTTCCTAGCCACTTCGCTTCTTCTGCATTACTCATCTCTTCTTTCTTATTTTGTACAGCACCTTGTCTTTCGTTTGGCTGTTTTGCTTTGTCTTGTTTCTTATCATCCTTACCTAACTCTTTAAGCTTCTTTTTCTTTTCTTCTTCTTTTTTCTCGCGCTCTTTTTTCTTCTCTTGTTCTTCTTTAGAGTTCATATTTTCATCTGGCTTATTTGGATTCTTTTGAGACTCTTTCTTCTTATCTGACTGTTTATCAGAATTTTTTCCATCTTTTGAATCTTTTTTTTCTTTAGAATCTTTTTTATCATCAGATTTCTTTTTGTTTTTTGAATCTTTATTGTCCCTGTTTTTTTTCTCTTTATCATCTTTATTTTTTTTATTATCTTTGTTCTTATCACTCTTCTTTTCTTGCTGTTTAAGTGCTTTTTTAACAGCTTCTAGGTTTTCCCTTGTATCTTTATCCTCTTTTATTTTCAAAGATTTTTCATACGACTCAACAGCTTTTTCTAGCATTTTAGGCTTTGCTTGTTTTGCATAAGCATTTCCAATATTCGCATATTTTTTTGCTTTTTTATTTTCATCTGTAAAGCTTGATTTTTCATAAGACTTTATCGCCTCTGCATATTTTTTTTCTTTATACATCGCGTTGCCAGCATTATAATAGCTCTCTTGGTTGTCACTTTTTTTCGCATAATTTTCATATATTTTTGCAGAATTTTCATACTCTTTAGCCTCGTAAGCTTTTTTTGCATCTTTAAGCTCTAAAAAGTCTAAGATCCCTGCGTTTAACTTACTCTCTTGCGAGTATAAACTTAAAATCATAAAGAGAGTTACAACTACTCCTCTGCCTTTATACATTGATGAAGTTGCGATTAGAAGAAGTAAAATAGCTAAGCCTAAAGGATAGTAAAACAGAGGTTCAAATCTCTCTACTTCTTCAGATTTAAGTTCTCTTTTTACACTATTATTTTCTATCTCACTTAGCATTGTTTTTATATCCTCATCTGAACGAACATTTTGTATATAAACGCCCCCTGTTTTAGTAGCAAGGTCTGCGATGTCTTCATTGAGTTTTGAGATAATAATTTTACCATTTTGTTTGATGAAATTACCATCTTTTCTTTTGATAGGGGAACCTTTTATAGTACCCATACCTAAAACAAATACAGCTATATTTTTTTCTTTAGCAAAAGCTATCTCCTCACTAAAGTCATCTTTATCTCCGCCATCACTCAACATTAAAACATACTTTTTAGACTCTTTTTTGATACTTTCATCAACTACTTGCAACATATTTAAAAGATTAGTTCCTTTTTCTGTGATTGAAGTCGTGTCAAGCTGACTGAGTAAAAATCCAACTGCATTATGGTCAAAACTAAGTGGCGAAACCAAGTAGGAGTTTTTAGCAAAAGCAATCACTCCTATCCTCTCATTTGGTGCTAATCTCAAAAGTTCAATCGCTTTCTCTTTTGCTGCGTTTAGACGATTGGGATAGATATCTTCCCCAAGCATTGAGTCGGAGATATCAAGAGCGATAATTATGTCTGAACTTTTTGCCTTCACCTCAACCATTCCATTTTTGATAACAGGATTGGCTAATGCCACCACTATTAAAAGTGTAATTATAAAAAAGAAAACATTACGCACCCTTAGGCTAAAACTATCAGAAGTTGCACGCAATTTATCCATCACTTCTTTTGAAAAATAAGTTTCATGCTTCTCTTTTTGAGACAATAAAAATCCAAAAAGTATAAAAACAAGTGGGAGTAAATAATATAAAATCTCTGGATGTAAAAAACTCATCACTTATTTCCTCTCTTATTTCTCAAAAACACATAAAAAATCAAAGATAAAAATCCTATAAAAAGAGGATAAATATAATAATAGTTCAAGTATGAATAACTTTCGTTTTTTATCTCTGATTTTTCTAAAGCATCTATCTTTTCATAAATACTTAAAAGTTCAGTAGCACTTGAAGCGCCAAACGCAACTCCACCTGTCTCTTTAGCAATTTGAAGAAGTACTGGAGCGTTATATCCATCTTCTCCACGAGCAGAACCTATCCCTATGGGGTAGACTTTTATGCCCTCTTTTTTTGCCATTTCTATAGCCACACTAAGAGGAATTGTATCTCCAGTTGTTGTGTTGTATCCATCTGTCAAAAGAATGGCGATTTTTGACTTTGATTTACTCATTTTAAGTAGATTTACACCCTGAGCCAATGACTCATACAGTGCTGTATATTTTCCTGCCATACCTATTTGAAGTTGAGAAACTATGCGACTTAAGATATGCTCATCGTAAGTTAGGGGAGAAGCGATAAAAGAGTATGCACCAAACACAACTAAGCCGATATTATCATTTTTTCTTTTTAAGATAAAGTCACTTACTATGCTTTTAACAACATCAAATCGTGTAAGGTTAAGATGTGCATCATCGAAACCCCTTGCCTGCATAGATTGTGAAGCATCAAGTATCAAGGCTATCTCATGCCCATGTTTTGGTTCTAACTCATAAGTCTCATCTTTTACAGGAGACATAAACGCAAGTATTAGCATAACAATTCCAAGCCATTTAAGTAAAAAAAGTAGTTTTGAGTTAGATATACTACTATCCATAAACTGCGTAGCATGAGGAAAATAGATAGAAGCCAATCGCATCTTACAAAATCTTGCACAAAGAATAAAAAGTATAATTATGAGTCCAAAAAGAGGAAACTCAAAATACAAACCATTAAACATCAATCATACCTCGATACAAATCAACATACTCTTTTACATCAGTATCTAAACTATTGACATCTTTTTTATACTTATACTCTTGGAGTTTATCTAACATTTCTTCATACATTTCTAGATGTCTTGAGGTATCATCTTTAAATGTAGCTCCATAAAAGGTGATATCGTATGCACTGCGTTTAGGGTCACTAAAATCTACTTGTTTAAGTAGTTTTAAATGCTCTTTCCTGATGTTAAATGCATTTTTTGCTTGAAAATATTTAACTATCAAGTATACAATCCCAGCTAAAACAAGAACTCCTAAAAGAACAAGTGCCCCAAAATAATATATAGAGTACTCATGTATTTCAACTAAGGGTTTGATATCATGTAGTGCTATCTCTGGCATTTTATTTTGCATTATCTTCCCTCAAAAAGTCGTCTAAGTGCTACACTCGCACCATCATCTGTGTAAACTTTCGTAAAACGAATCTGATGTTTTCTAAAGGTCTCATACAACTCTCTATCGTGAACTTGTACTTTTTTGGCATAAGCATCTACTGAGTAAGTGTTAAAATCACCCTCTAAAGTAGTTCCACTCTCTGGGTCTACTAAAGAAGCGAACCCCATCTTTGGCGGTTTCTCTTCTAAATGATCACGCACAACAACACAAACAACTTCATGTTTTTTTGCGAGTAGTTTAAAATCAGGTATATCAAAAAAATCACCAACGATAATAATCAAAGACTTGCGTTTGAGTCTTTGATAGAGAGTGTCAGATAAAACCTTAAAATCACACTGTTGATTGAGTGCATTAAAGTCTAAAATATCACTCACACTTTTTTGTATTTGATGAATTTTTTTGCTAGGTTTGTTGTGAGAAACCATCTTGTCTGTAAAAATATAAGAAGTTAACAAGTCACCATTTTTAAGTGTAGAGAAAGAGAGCTGTGCAACAACCTCAGCAATAACATCTTGTTTAAATTTTTTAGAACCAAAATGTACACTTCCATTTAGAACAGAAACAATAACAACATTCAGTTCTCTCTCTTCACGAAATATTTTGATATAGGGCTTTTGCATCTTAGCCGTAATATTCCAATCAATACGACGAATATCATCCCCAGCCATATACTCACGAAGCTCTATAAAGTCATACCCTTCCCCGTGAAAAATAGAGGGATTATTTCCCACCATTTCACTAAAAACTTGACGACGAGCACGAACTAAGATTTTTTGTAGTTTACTCAAACTATCGACCTTACGGAATACTTACTGTTTCAAGTACTTTTTGGATAATCTCATCAGTTGTAATCCCTTCAGCTTCTGCCTCATAACTCAGAACAATACGGTGACGCATCAGCTCTTTTGCAATGTATGCCACATCAACAGGTGTTACAAAATCTTTGCCTCTCATAAATGCCATCGCTTTAACTGCTTTAAACATGTCGATACTAACACGAGGAGATGCACCAAACTGGATATACTCTTTTATCTCATCGAGTCCATAATCACTTGGATTTCTTGTTGCGGTTACAAGTTCTATCATATAAAGTTCAACTTCTTCATCAACATGAATCTCTTTAATAGCTTGCTTTATCTTGTTTAAATCCTCACTTGAAAGTACTGCGTTTATCTCTTGAAATTGACCACTTGAGATACGACGAGCTATTTCTAACTCTTCTGTTTTTGTATTATAATCAACTACAAGTTTTAACATAAAACGGTCAAGTTGTGCTTCTGGAAGCTGATAAACACCCTCTTGCTCTACGGGGTTTTGTGTTGCCATAACAAAAAATGGAGGGTCTAGTTTAAAAGTTGTATCACCTAAAGTCACTTGCTTCTCTTGCATAACTTCAAGCAGAGCAGACTGCACTTTTGCAGGTGCACGGTTAATCTCATCTGCAAGTAAAAGGTTTGTAAATATTGGACCTTTTTTGATTTTAAACTTGTTATTTTGAGGGTCATAAATCTCTGCACCTAAGATATCAGAAGGTAAGAGGTCAGGCGTAAACTGAGCGCGTTTAAAGTTAAGTCCAAGTGCTTTAGAGAGTGCATTTACAGTTGTCGTCTTTGCAAGTCCAGGAACACCCTCTATAAGAATATGCCCCTCACACATAAATGCAATCAAAAGAGAGTCTATCATCTTCTCTTGTCCTACAACAACCTTTGCAACTTCTTCTTTAATTTCTTGGATTTTATTAATCATTCTCTATCAACCTTCATTTTTTTATACTACAAGTATATTCTTTTGAAGTAAATAATTGGTAATTTATCTTGCATCTAAATCTGAATAATTTGTCTTACATATTCTAATTAAGATAATTTTACTCCTCTTTGTATTATACTTTTTAATATAATCATGTAAAGGAGACCTTTATCATGGCACAAAAAGAAGTGGATAAAATTTTATCTCAGGAGTACAAATTTGGGTTTAGTGTTGATGTAGAAGCAGATACTGCTCCTATAGGACTCAATGAAGATGTCCTACGATTTATTTCGCATAAAAAAGATGAACCTGACTGGATGATTGACTTACGCAGAAAAGCTTTGAATAAATGGGAAAAAATGAAAGAGCCTCATTGGGGTCATCTTGATTATATCCCCATAGATTATCAAAGTATCTCTTACTTTTCAGCACCTAAAAAAGCACCAAATAGTCTTGATGAAGTTAATGAGGAAGTTTTAAAGGCTTATGACAAACTAGGAATCCCCCTTGACGAACAAAAAATGTTACAAGGCATTGCTATTGACGCTGTTTTTGACTCTGTTTCAGTTAAAACTACTTATTCTGAGACTCTTTTAAAACTAGGCATCATTTTTTGTTCTATATCAGACGCTATGCGAGACCATCCCCAACTAGTACAAAAGTATATGTTTTCTGTAGTACCTATGACTGACAATTTTTTTGCGACTCTTAATGCTGCTGTTTTTACAGATGGTACTTTTGTTTACATCCCAAAAGGTGTGAGATGTCCGATGGAACTCTCAACTTACTTTAGAATAAATGCTCAAAATACAGGACAATTTGAAAGAACGCTTATTATCGCTGATGAGGGAAGTTATGTATCGTACAATGAAGGATGTTCAGCTCCACAAAGAGATGAGCATCAACTTCACGCTGCTGTTGTTGAGCTTATAGCACACAAAAATGCAGAGATAAAATACTCAACAATACAAAACTGGTACCCAGGAGATGAAACAGGCAAAGGTGGGATTTATAACTTTGTAACTAAAAGAGGACTTTGCGAGGGTGAAAACTCGAAAATCTCTTGGACACAAGTTGAAACTGGCTCTTCTATCACTTGGAAATATCCTAGTTGCGTTTTAAAAGGTGATAATTCTGTGGGTGAATTTTACTCTGTTGCTGTAACTTCAAAAGCGCAACAAGCCGATACTGGTACAAAGATGATACACCTTGGTAAAAATACCAACTCGACTATCATCTCTAAAGGTATCTCAGCTATGCATGGACAAAATAGCTACAGAGGATTGGTTAAAATCGCACCGAGTGCCATAGGTGCGCGTAACTTTAGTCAGTGTGACAGTCTGCTCATTGGACCTGACTGTGGAGCACATACTTTTCCTTACTTGGAGTCACAAAATGCTTTAGCACAAGTAGAACATGAAGCAACAACTTCTAAGATAAGTGATGAACAGCTTTTTTATTTACGCCAAAGAGGAATCAACGAAGAAGATGCTGTTTCTGTGATTGTCCATGGCTTTTGTAAAGAGGTCTTTTCGCAACTGCCTATGGAGTTCGCTGTAGAAGCAAAAGAGTTATTAAATTTAACGCTTGAAGGAAGTGTAGGATGATGAAAATTGAAAATTTACATGTAAAAATCGGGGATAATGTTATCCTAAAAGGATTAAACTTAGAACTTTTAAAAGGTAAGGTTCATGTTGTTATGGGGCAAAATGGCGCTGGAAAGTCAACACTTCTAAAGGCTATTGTCGGGCATTATGATGTGGAAGTTACAGATGGAAAAATTACCTATAACAATAAAAATGTTTTAGAAATGTTACCAGAAGAGAGAGCTTTAGAAGGTATCTTTTTAAGCTTTCAAAATCCCATAGAAATTCCAGGGGTAAATAATGCTTACTTTTTACGAACAGCACTTAATGCAAAAGAAAAGTATCAAGGTAAAAAAGAGACCAATGCGGCAGAGTTTTTAAAACTAATGAGAAAATCTATTGAGCAGTTAGGGATGAAACCAGATATGATTTCTCGTGCTTTAAATGATGGTTTTTCTGGTGGAGAAAAAAAACGCAATGAAATTCTTCAGATGGAAATACTTCAACCTGATGTTATCTTACTTGATGAAGTTGATTCTGGACTTGATATTGATGCCCTTAAAGCTGTTTCAGAAGGTATAAATAGAACAAAAGATGGAGAGAAAACTTTTTTAGTTATTACTCACTATAGTCGTATTTTAGACTATATTCATCCAGATTACATTCATATCTTACAAGATGGTGAAATTGTAAAAACAGGTGGTCCAGAACTAGTAAACATACTAGAAGAACAAGGCTATCAGGCAATAAAAAAGGATTTATGATGCAAGCTGTAACTTTATCCCTTGCTGATAAAAATCACAAGCTATATGGATACCTCAATGATTTAGGCATTCCAGGTAATAAAACTGAGCAGTATAAAAACTTTGCAATAAAGCCTGTTTTGAGTAAAACATATAAACTTCAAACAGCTACAGCAATTGACGCGATAGAGGGCTCAAAACTCGTCATCAATAATGGTGTTGTGAGTGAATATCCAAAAGGCATAAAAGTCACTATTGAAAATAATTTGCATGCAGACACCTCTCATTATGATGCGCTCTACTATCTCTCACATATTATTTCACCCTTAGTTATATCTATAGAACTTCAAGAGAATGCTCAGTTTGAGATAGAACATCTCTTTGATAAAGAAGAAACACTTTTATCCTATCGTATCTTTATAAAAACTGCATCAAATAGCCAAGTAGAAGTATTTGAAACATTTCAAACGCAGGGAAGCAAGCAAAGTTTTCTACTTTATGGTGTTGATGCAGATATTGCCCCTGATAGTACTCTGCGTTGGATTCGTAATGAAAATGCATCCACTAAGGATACTGTTGTCGTTGGATCACACCATTATGATGTAAAAAAACAGGGTGCTTTTGAACTTAAAACTTTTGACTTTGGAAGTGGAAAAGCACTTCATATTTATAAAATAGATTTAAGTGATTATGCATGGGCTGATGCACAACATCTACTACTCGTAACTAAAGAAGCTCATCGTGGTAATGTCGTTGCAATCAACCATAACAAACCATATGCCAAAAGTGTTCAAGAAGCGCGTTCAATTTTAAAAGATAAAGCAACGGCTATCTTTGATGGGAAAATACTCGTTGCACATGATGCAAAATATAGTAACGCAAAACAAAATTCAAAAGCCATCTTACTCGGTGAACATGCGCATATGTACGCAAAACCTCAGTTGGAGATATATACTGATGAACTTGAAGCTTCACATGGTTCAACTATAGGACAACTTGAAGAAGATTTACTTTTTTACTTACGCTCAAGAGGTATTTCCCTTGAAGAATCTCGTAAGATGTTGGTATTAGCATTTGCAGACACTCTCATCGATGGAGTTAAAAACTCACATGCACTAAAAACAATCCATCAAGATTTTAACAAAGCTTATTATGTTTAAAGGAGGAAGGTAATGCTAAATATGAATGAACAAGTAGAAGCTTATAAAGAAGATTTAAACCTCTTTGATAATAAAGACTCTAAGATGGACTATATACTTGATTTTGGCAAAGAAGCGCAAAAACTAGATACTGAGAAAAAAATAGATAAAAATATCATCAAAGGTTGTTCTTCTCTTGCATGGCTTGATAAAGATTATAAAGATGGAATAGTACATCTAAACGCAGAGGGAGACTCTATAATTGCTAAAGGTATGCTCGTTATGTTACTGAGTATTTTCAACAATAGAACTCCAGATGAAATTCTTTCTTTTGATCCAAAAAAACTTCTTGAAATGGGTGTAATGGAGCTCTTAAGTCCTGTACGACAACAAGGGATGGAAGCTTTTTTAAATGTCATCTACAACTATGCAAAATCTTGTAAAGAGGGAACACAATGAAGTATGCAAAACTAAAAGAACAGATTATAGAAAAACTCAAAGAGATTTATGATCCAGAAATTCCAGTAAATCTTTATGATTTAGGGCTTATTTATAGTATAGACTGTGCAGGAGAAGGTAATATTCCAAAATGTGTAATAACCATGACACTCACTTCTGCAACCTGTCCTGTAAGTGATTCTCTAGTAGACCAAGTTCGAAATGTTGGTTCTCTTATTGAGAGTGAACCTGACTTAAGTATTGAACCAAATCTTGTATTTGACCCACCTTGGGATCAAGAGAAGATGAGCATTGAAGCAAAATTACAATTGGGATTGCTTTAGTTAGAGTGCTAAACCTATAACTTTTTCGATGCCATCTTTTTTAATTAACTGACTAAGCTTTATAGCTACATTCTCTTTAGCGATTGCGAAACCCTGTGTTGATTGTCCTATGAGATTAAATTTATTTGAGCCTATGGTATTACCTTTGTAATCTTGTACTGTTATCGCTATCGCTGAGCGTGCAAGTGTAAATCCATAAGCATTTGCCTCTTCAATCCTTGAATCTATCTTTATTAGAAAATGGTTTTTACCTTTAGCATCTGATATTTTTAATTTTTTAGCACTAATACCCTTTGCCAAAGGAGCTTTTAAATTTTTTGCATCATAGTTACTCTTAATACCAAAAGTAATAGATGACAATAATCTTTCATATGTGGCTTCTATGCTGTTATATTTACTGAGATAAGGAGTCCCATCAAATCCGCTCTCTAACTCATTCATAACCAATAGTTTGTTAGGCAAAGAAGATAAATCATTTTTTGCATTTTTATAAAAAACAATTTGCTTTATCAGATTTTGCTGGGCAACAATCTTTTTTCTTTTATCGATTATCAAAAAGTTTTGTTTTAATTCCTGTTGCATACTCTTGAAAAGTTTTTTCTTGTTTGATGTCACTAAAACTGCATACTTCTTAAAACCCAAACTTTGAGCCTTTACAATCTCATAATTGCTAATACGAATCTTTTTCACTTCGCTTTGTGACTCATCTATGTATGTCGCGCTTGAACTACTAGAATTCCCCTCTCTCACTACTGTTTTACCACTAAACTTAGAAGAGATAGATACACTTAAAGTAGAGAGCATTTGTGCTAGTGCATCTGTTGTTGCACTCTTTTTGTCTTTACCATATCCAAGAGCATAAAGCTCTGTTTGATTACTTTTAGGAGGATTAACATACCACGATGGCATCTCTTTTTTCTCTGTCACAATCATCTGCTTTTGCACACCGCATCCACTGAAAAGAACTATAAAAATGGCTAAATATATCATCAAAGTTCGTATAAACATAAACTTCCTTATCTTTGTAATTGATTTCTAGTTTTTTGGCGTTTAGCGATAAGGGTGTTAATTCTGTTTACTGCCAAGTTAATCTCTTCTACTGGTTCTATCATAAGGTTATCTGCGTTTTCATAGTACTCTTTTGCCTCATCATATTTACCCTCAGCCTCTTTAATCACACCAAGATTATAAAAGGGAACAAAACTTTTTTCTGCAGTCAAGTCTATCAAATCTATCAAAAATCGCTCTGCTTTATCATATCTTCCCTGTTTAATATATTCAAGCGATACACTCAAAAGCTGCTCTTGTCTATCATTATAGTCCAAATCAGGATCATCAAGTAAAGAGACTCTAAAAGTACGATAATGGGGTGTTAATTTATAAGAGAAATTATTGGCTATTGACTGTGCTAGCCTTTGTGCGGCAATCTCACGAGAAGGAAGTGGACGAGAATCATCTAAACAGTGTTTGTAGACTGATGATGGATTCATAGTATCTGCATAAATAATATCGCCTTTAGTAACATCGACCATTCTAAGTTCTGCTGATAACCCTACCACTCTTTTTGTGCATCGTACTTCATAATAATCTAATCTATCACATTTTTTATTTGCACATCGTACGCGAGTCTCATAAAAATTAGTGTCTTGTGCAGTAGCTCGACCAACATTACCGGAGATAATAGCATCCGCACCAATCAAACCACCAACATTAACCGCAGTACTTGAATCTATTAAACCACTATTTTGTATCTTTTGCTCTTTTATAATTTTATTAAAATCACTTCTACTAATCATTGTAAAATAACTCTTGCCATCAATCCTAACTCTTGCAAGATTTGCTTCTATTTTTGATGATAATCCTACTCTATCGTGAGCAAAAGAACTGACAGCTACTTTTTTAGTACTTGCAGCACGATCAATCTCAGCTGGTTCCAAAGCACGAATACTAACTTTTTGAGCACATCCAGCCATTAAGAAAATAATCATTACATTTAACAAAAGCAATATTATTTTATTCATTGAGTTCCCTCTGCCATTATTTGTGAACATTTTAGTTGAAATATTGTTAATTACTTATTAAATGAAATATATCTTGTTTTTCCTTGACTTATAAACTAATTTTGTCTATAATTTCGACCTCTTAACAATAAGAGAAAATGTCTTGTTAGCTCAGCTGGTAGAGCACGTCACTTTTAATGATGTGGCCGATGGTTCGAATCCATCACAGGACACCATTTTTTCGTTATTTGCACTTCAGATTTTGACTCATGTACTATGTGTACACTTCGCCAAAAACTTCAGCACAACTAATCGAAAAGCAACTTACTACTACAAAAAGTGGCCCCATCGTCTAGCGGTTAGGATCCATGGTTTTCATCCATGTTACAGGAGTTCAATTCTCCTTGGGGTCACCACT
>JASFZD010000129.1:0-41894 GCA_045046645.1 Sulfurimonas sp.
ATTTCTACAACCACAGAAGATTTCATGAAACACTAAAATATAAAAAACCTATGAATGTCTACTTTGAGAGTTTACAGATTAATGTTGAAATGTACTCAAGAATAGAGATAAAAGTTTCATAAGGTTACAAGTTTAGAGGTGAATAAGGAATTTGAAAAAGTTGTCTTGACTTTTTGGGGTGGAATAATTCTTACAAAAGTCATTAAAATAGGCTAAAATAACAGATGGAAAAAAGTAGATATAAGATTTATAAACCAATACATCCATGTTGTGCAACTTGTATAATATTACATTGCTTACCAATATTCTTTTGATTCTCTTTAAAAGTCTTACAAATATTAATATAAATTTGATATAATCTTTATTAATTATACAGCTAAGGATACTTTTGTGAATTTAATCAACCTTTTTACTAAACCTTTTGACAATAAACAGCCTATTAAAGCAGAAGCTTCATCTCATTGGATAAAGTGTAAATCATGTCACTCTTTGATGTATCATAAAGAAGTTGAAAACCAAAGTTATGTATGTCCTAAGTGTGGATATCATCTTCGTATTGGGGTTAAAGAGAGATTAGAGCTTTTAACAGACGAAGGCTCATTTGTAGAGTTTGACTCAAATCTTATCCCAGTAGATCCAATTAATTTTGTTGATAAAAAAACATACAAAAAAAGAGTTGAAGAAGCATTTGCAAAGACTGGCAGAAAATCTTCTGTTGTGAGTGGATCGTGTAGTATGAATGGTGTAAATGTTCAACTTGTTATTTTTGATTTTGCTTTCATGGGTGGTTCTCTTGGCTCTGTAGAAGGTGAAAAGATTGTTCGTGCAGTAAATCGTGCGATAGAAAACAAAGAGGGGCTTGTGATTTTAAGCGCTTCAGGTGGAGCAAGGATGCAAGAGTCTACTTTTTCACTTCTTCAGATGAGCAAAACATCAGCTGCACTTGCAAAGCTTGCAAACAATAAGTTGCCCTTTATATCAGTTTTAACTGATCCTACCATGGGTGGTGTGAGTGCTTCTTTTGCAAACCTGGGTGATATTATTATTGCAGAACCTGGTGCACTTATCGGGTTTGCAGGTCAGCGTGTTATAGAACAAACGATTGGGGCTGCATTACCTGATGGTTTTCAAAGAGCAGAATTTTTATTAGAGCATGGTTCTATCGATATGATAGTAAATAGAAATGAGTTAAAGAAAACTTTAGCTGATCTTTTGACACTTTTAAAAGTTTAGCATGAGATTATACGCACTTTGTGATCAAGAGATGCTTGATAATAAAGGTGTATCCTTAGACAATTTTCTTGAGATTGCAAACTCTAAAAATGCAGAAATTCTCCAGTATAGAAATAAAAATGCAGATATCGAATTTATTAAACAGAAGCTTATTTATATTAGAAAAAACTATAATGGATTTTTAATCGTCAATGATATATATGAACTTATAGACTTTTGTGATGGTGTTCATCTTGGACAAAATGATCTAAAATCTATAGACAAAGATATCTATAAGGCTGTTAAAATAATTAGAAGTGTAATAAAAGACGATAAGATACTTGGCATCTCAACACATAATGAAAAAGAAGTTCTTCAAGCTAATGATATGGATTTAAATTATATTGGACTAGGTGCTTATAGAACTACAAATACAAAAAAAAATGTCAGTGTAGTTCTTGGTGATTCTATTGAAGATATAGCCTCTAAAAGTAAGCATTTAGTTGCTGCTATTGGTGGTGTTAAACTTGATGATGATTTTGAGCACATTACATATCATGTAATTGGTAGTGGATTGGTGGCATAGCTATGAATATTGATATAGTCTCCATTGCTAAAGGCGAGAAAACAATTTATGACCCTCTCTATAAAGAATTAAAAAAAATGATAAGTCGCTTTGCAAAAGTGGAAGATATTGAACTTTTTCCAAAAGATGTAGCAAAAGCACACACTATTTCACCAAATTCCTCACAGCAGGCTTATTCGAGGGTTTTGGAGCCTTATATAGAGAAGGGTTTTACAGTTATTTTACATCCTGAGGGTAAATTAATCGATAGTTTTGAATTTAGTAAGCTTTTAAATGATAGAATGTCTATTAAATTTTTAATAGGTGGAGCCTATGGCTTTGAAAAAGACTTTTTAAAAAAAAGTGATACTGTTATAAGTTTAGGTAAATTAACTATGAGTCATAAAATTGCAAAAATTGTTTTGCTTGAACAGATTTATAGAGGGTTTTCGATACTTAGTAACCACCCCTACCATAAGTAAAAAAAGACAAGGAAACGGATTGCAAAATAGTGAATCAAGCTACTTTAAAGAGATTTTAGAGAGTCGTAAAGAACAGATAAACAAAAATATCAATGGTGTCAATAGTGAGCTAGCCCAACTCAGTGCTTTAGAATTAAATGATGAAGGGGATTATGCTTCAGTTAATAACAACTCTATGGTGGAAAGTGCTATAGTTTTACAGCAAGCTAGAGAGCTTAGAGAAATAGATGTAACTCTTGGAAAAATAGTAACTGGTAGTTATGGTATTTGCGAAATGTGTGAAGATGACATTGGTTTTCAAAGATTAAAAGTTAAGCCTCATGCAATTTATTGTATAGACTGTAGAGAAATTGTAGAAAAATCTAAGTAAGGAATTTAATTATGTATATAAAAAGATATTCGATCGCTGCGTTTGCACTTATGGCTTTAGTAGGTTGGTATGTGTACGCATATTTAACAAATGAAACAATAGTAATAGATTTTTTCGGAATCCCATTACCATCATTGTCAATCGCTTTATTGGTAGTTGTTCCTCTTTTTATATTATATATTGCCAGTGTATTGCACATGTCATTTTATAGTATGTTAGCAAGTCTTAAAGCTCGTAGAAGTGAAAAAGATTATGAGAAAGTTTTTGACTCAGTTGTTGATGCATATCTAGGAAAAATTAATCGTAAACATTCTCTTAAAACAGCAGAATTTTCACTTTTTGGTACTCTTTTAGATCAAAGTACAGTTTTTCCAAATGCTAAAATTGACTTTGAATCTGATGATCCAAAGGCTAAAAAAGTAACTACTGTATTAGACCTAATAGAAAATATAAAAAATGGAGAAAGTGTTGATTTAAAAGCTTATTCTCTTCTTTCTCAAAATTCATTAGTAGTTCAAAATCATAAAAATATGTATAAAAATGGTGATATTACAGCTGAAGAAGTACTTTCTCATCCAAAAAAATATGATAAATCAGTTTGTGAAACAGTTTATGCTGCTTATATTAAGACTGCAACAGTTGCAAATATTGATAAATATAAAGAGTTTTTAAATAAAGATGCACTATTCTCAATTCTCTCTAGAGTGAATGCAGATGAAAATACTTTAGAGATATCTAATGAAGCTTTACAAATCTTATTTTCTAAATTGGTATTGGATGCACAAGACTATATGAACATCTCTCGTATCACTGCATCATCAATGATTCCAGATCAAAGAATTAAACTTTTTGAAACTATAAGCAATGAAAAAGAAGAAGCAACGGATGCCTATCTTTATACTCTACTTGACTTAGAAATGTTAGACCCTGCTTATGCTATGCTTGATATCTCCCAGCCAGATGAATTTCAAAACTTTAAAGCTTATCGCGCTCTAAAAGAGTGTAACCGACCTTTTAATATAGAATTGTTTATATAAAGTTAATGACTAATAAATTATCTTTTGATAATCCTCTTTATGTATTAGCCCCACTTGCGGGCTTTACTGACCTGCCTTTTAGAAGTGTTGTTAAAAAATTTGGTGCTGATTTGACAGTTAGTGAAATGCTTAGTTCTAATGCCCTAGCTCACGGCTCTACAAAAACATTACACATGCTAAAAAAAAGTCCTATTGAAGATCCTTATTCTGTGCAAATTTCTGGTTCAGATGTAGATGTTGTCCGCACTGCTGTTGAGATTCTAAATGAACAAGATGGCATTGATGTAATAGATTTAAATTGTGGTTGTCCTGTTCCAAAAGTGGTTGGACATGGAAGTGGAAGCTCATTACTTTTAAATCTACCTCTTATGAGTGATATTATAAGAACCATCAAAGATGCATCCAACAAAAATATGACAAGTGTTAAAATAAGACTTGGTTTTGAAGAAAAAAATCATGTAGAAATAGCAAAAGCTGTAGAAGCTAGTGGAGCTGATTTTTTAGCAGTACATGGAAGAACGCGTGCTGGAAAGTTTAAAGCTGCTGTTGATTATGACGCAATTAAAGAAATTAAAGAAGCTGTGTCTATCCCTGTTATTGCAAACGGAGATATAGATTCTTACACTAAAGCAAAATGGGTTATGGAACATACAGGAGCAGACGGAGTAATGATTGGTCGAGGTGCTGTTGGTGCTCCATGGATTTTCAATCAACTTCGCACTGGTAGAGAATATATTGACCAAGCACTTAAACATGAAATAATTATGGAACACTTTGATAAGATGATAGAGTTCTATGGTGAGCATGGTGTTTCTATGTTTAGGAAACATACACATACATATTCTAAGGGTTATAGAGGTGCCTCTATGCTTAGAAACGATGTAAATAGGATTACAGACATGAAAGAATATAGAGATGTTATTGACGAGTTTTTTAAAAATAATGAGATGGTTTTATAATGCTTGAAATATCTGACTCAATAAAAAACTTAGAAAAGAGTGATATTGCTGATAATATGTTTCATTATGATTATAATACAAAGCATTTATTGTCTTTAATAGCTAGTGGAATTGAATTAGATGATCCTGCCTACTTAAGTTCATATCGTTCTTTTGAGGGAGAAGCATATGAGAATTTTCTTTATGAAAAGCTTTTAAGATATGCAGAGAAAAACGAGTATATTGAAAAGTTTATCTTAAAAGGTTTTCATCAAAATAGACATAAAGCATATGCTAACACACTTTCAATTAGTGAAAAAGAGCAGATAGTTTACAGAACTAAAAGTAGAGAAATAAGTGAATTTGATGCAATGTTTGTTACTACAAATAATGAACTTTATTTTGTAGAGATGACATTAGTTAAGTCTGTTCTTAAATTAAGAAGAAGACTCCGTAAAAAGAAAGCACTACTTGAAATTATATTCCCAAATTATGAAATAAAAGCACTTATAATCTTAAATGAGGGTGCCACAGGAGTAAAACAGTTTCCTTCTTACTGTAAGGTTTGGTTTACAAAAGAATACTCTGCTAAGGATGTTTTAGAATATATAGAACAGTCTGCAAACAAAAGAAAAAAGTTAGTACCTAAAGATAAAAAGTGGTCATCTAAAATGATTGAAGCACATATGCTAAAGCTTCATCCTTTTAGATACTATAATACTATGTCATGGATAACAAAAACGCTAAGAAGCCATAAAAAACACATCGTCGATATGAAATTTTTGATGAACTATAAGATTCAAAGGTACCAAGATTTATATAATAAATTTTATATTGGATTTGTAGGTGTTGAGGAAGTTAGAAACTTACTTAAGCTAACAGATGAATATAATGAGAATCAAAAAGTTGTTGTAGCAATTGAAAAAAAACACTCAGATGAAATAGTTGTAACTTTCTATATCCAAAGAGCTCGCAAAAATTTAATTCTTTATTCTTTTAACGATGATGGCAAAATGGTTAAGGAGAAAAAAGATCCTTATGGAATTACAGTAACAGAAGTTTTTCATATAAGCAAGCAGATGGATGATAGCTATAAGTTAAGTATGGCAAATGTGAATACAATTAAAAAATTATTAAAAGAAAATTTTCTTAAAAATAAATAATCTCTATGATTCATAAACCATAGAAGCAGCTCTCTCCTTGTAGGATTGTAGGGCATCTTTAGAAGTGTTTGACTTAGGGTCTTCATTTAAGAAATTCTCAAGTTCTTGGTGTCTATTTTGAAGTATAGATTCAAAATCTTCTTGTGTTGTTGGTTTGTTATCAGTAAATTTATCTAAGAGTATATTACTTTTACCCATAAGTACTAGATAGCCCTGATCTGCAAAATCTAGCATTACTACACTATTTTCACTGTCAATAGCTTTTTGAAACCTAATCGAGATTTGATTATTGTTAAGCTCTACTTGAGCAGGTTGTGTTACCTGTGGTTGTGTTTGCTCATTGCCTTTAAATAACCATGTATTATTATTTTTATTTGTAGTGCTATTATTTTTAATAAGTAGTCTTTTTTTAATTACAAAAAGTATCAATATACCAATCACTAAAATTGTAACAACAATATAGTAACTTGTTGACATATCACTATTTTTCTTTGTTGGCAGGGCGGAGAGAGAATTATTTTGTTTTGTAGATGTTTTTTCTACTCTGTTTTTAGAGCTTGGAGTGGCTTTTATAAAGCGAAGTCTTAGCCCATAAGCATCAGAAGTCTTAGAAGCTACTAATTTTGTATTTAATGGTACAGATGCAAATATTTTGGTTTGTTTGGAACTTGGAACGATGTTGATAGAGTGCAAAAATTTGGAGCTAGATTTTTTGAATTTTGTTGATTCAATAGATGCTCCACTTAACTTTATAATGATTTGAGATGAACCTATATTTTGTTTGATAACTCCATTATAGGGTGTATCAAAAGTTATCATGACATCAGCTCTATCAGTTCTGTCATATATATTATAACTTAGTATTTTAGAAGCATTCAGAAGAGTAAAAGGTATAAGGAAAATTAGTAAAAACTTAATCATAATCTCTCTTTGGATAAGTAGTAAAGTACAGCACTTGAGTCTAAAACTTCATTGATACGGATAGCAAGGTTCTTTTCATAAACCATTACCTCTCCTTTGCCTAAAATTCTACCATTTACATAAGATTCTACACTTTCTCCTGCAGGTTTTTTTAAATCAATGATAGAGCCTTTTTCAAATTGGAGTATTTCTTCGACAGTTAATTCTGTTTCGCCTAAATCGGCAACAAATTCAACTTCCATATCTAATATGCCAGAATAATCCATCCATGACAACTCTTTTTCCTGATCAAACTCCAGATCTTCAGTACCAAATTGATGATAGCGTCTACTTTTAGTCATTTGATTCCTTAATTGCTATAGTTAACTCATCTCCCCCAACAATAACACTCTTTGCTTGATCATAATCAAAGTCAAATTTACCAATTTTTTCAAAATAGGGCGTGTGAATTGTGTAAGGATTATTAGACTCTGCAGCCATAACTTTAGCACTTCCAATAATGAGGTTTGCTGTTTCTAAAGTCATATCTATTAAAGTCTCCTCATCACTTTGTTCTTCTTCTAAAAATAGTTTAGAAACTTTCTGAATGAAACTTTCTTCACAAGCCAAATAAACTCTATATTTTTTTGTTTCTTGCGTGTCTATATCAATATAAGCAATAAGTGTTCTCTTTTTTGTCACATTATTTTCTATAGTAGAATCTAAACTAATTTGATGGGTACAAAAATTTTGTGTGGCTTTAATGATTACATCTAACATTCTTCACCTCTAAGTAATAATCATAGATTATACATACTTAAACTCAAAGAAAAATTAAATACAACTCTCAATTAGGATATATAATAACTCTAAAGGCATATTTGAGTACAATTCCGAAAAATTAGTGGAACTTTAATGTTTGAATTGCTGTCACTTGGTATTTTTGTTGGTATTATTTCAGGTTTTTTTGGTGTTGGTGGAGGAGCAATTCTTGTCCCAGCACTATTAATACTTGGCATGGATATAAAAACAGCAATAGGAATATCAGTAGTTCAGATGGTTTTTAGCTCAGTTTTTGGAAGTTATCTTAATAACAAAAAAGGCACACTCGATATTGTTATGGTGAGCATTATTGGTGTTGGTGGTTTTGTCGGTGCGCAGCTAAGTGGAACAATTACATCAAATCTTAGTGATAAAACACTAGAAACTACATTTCTAGTATTTACGCTATTTGCACTTTTAAGACTTTTTTTTAGAACAAGTGAGCATAGAGACACAAGAGAAGTAAGCAAGACACTTCTTTTTCTCGTAGGGTTTATTATTGGTGCTATTAGCATGAGTATTGGAGTTGGGGGAAGTTTACTTCTAGTTCCTATTTTAGTTGGATTTTTACACATACCACTAAAAAAAGCCACATCTGCTGGTCTATTTTTTGTTGTATTTTCTTCTATTTCTGGTCTGATATCACATGCTTTAAAAGGGCATGTTGATTATGAGAGCGGTATTATAATAGGAATTGCTTCCTTGCTGGGTGTGTATATCGGAATTCATCTAAAACATAAAGTAGATGTAGTAATACAAAAAAGACTATTGACTTATTTCTATTTATCAATAGCAGCATATTTAACATATAAAATTTTTGGGGTATAAATGAAAAAAAAAGATGTCATCACAATAACAGGTGCAAGAGAAAATAATCTAAAAAATATAAATTTAAAAATACCAAAAAATGAACTGGTTGTTATGACTGGAATTAGTGGTAGTGGTAAATCGACCCTTGCCTTTGATACCTTGTATGCTGAAGGACAACGTCGCTATATGGAGTCTTTATCTTCTTATGCAAGACAGTTTTTAGATAGAGTTGGTAAGCCTGATGTTGATAAGATAGAAGGGCTTACCCCAGCGATTGCTATTGATCAAAAAACAACCTCGAAAAATCCTCGTTCAACAGTTGGAACGATCACTGAGATATATGATTACTTTAGACTTTTATATGCAAGAGTAGGGGTGCAACATTGTCATAAATGTGGCAAAGTTATCTCACAAATGAGTGCCTCTGATATTATAGGTGAAGTTGCAAAATTACCTCAAGGCTCAAAGCTTGTTCTAATGGCACCTTTAGTTCGTGAAAACAAAGGTGCTTATGCAGACTTGATAGAGTCACTTGTGCATAAAGGGTATGTAAGAGCACAGATAGATGGTGTTATGGTGCGTCTAGATGAGGAGATAGAACTCTCTAAAACGAAAAAACATACAATCAAAGTTATTGTGGATAGAGTTGTAGTAAAAGAAGAAAACCGGGAAAGAATTGCTGCTGATGTAGAGAAAGCCTTAAAAGAGAGTTATGGTGAACTTGAAATAGATATACTTAATCATGAAGAGCTTGGGATTAAACAATCAAGTATTCACTACTCTGAGCATAATGCTTGTTTTGATTGTAAGATTAGTTTTGATCCCTTGGAACCACTGTCATTTTCATTTAACTCACCAAAAGGGGCTTGTCAAGAGTGTGATGGCTTAGGGCTTCGTTACGCACTTGATCAAGACAAAATAATAGATCAAGATTTGTGTGTTGAAAAAGGTGCTGTGAAAATTGTTTATGGCTTTAACAAAGGCTATTACTTCACCTTTTTAAAAGGATTTTGTGCACATAACGACATAGACATAACAGTCCCATACTCATCATTACCTGAGCATCAGAAAAAAGCTATCTTACATGGAAATATCGATGAAGTAACTTTTCTTTGGAAAAAACATGAAGTGAAAAGAATCTTCCCTGGTATTATTCGTATTGCTTACGATATGTTTAAGGATGAAAAAGAGTTAGCTGATTATATGAGTGAAAAAATTTGTAATATTTGTGATTCTAATCGACTCAAACGAGAGTCTTTAGCTGTAAAAGTCGCAGATAAAGGTATAGCTGATCTGTTAAAAATGCCGATAGCTAAAACTTATGAGTGGTTTGCAAACGAGGAACATTTTTCTCACATGGATAAGCAAGACGCTCAAATATCAGCTCCAATTTTAAATGAGATTCGAGAGCGACTTTATTTTCTTTATGATGTTGGTTTGGGATATTTAACTCTTGGTCGTGATGCAAGAAGCATTAGTGGCGGTGAAGCACAACGCATACGAATCGCCTCTCAGATAGGAAGTGGTTTAACTGGTGTTTTGTATGTGCTTGATGAACCTAGTATTGGATTACATGAAAGAGATACTCTTAAACTTATCAGAACGCTAAGAAGTCTTCAAGAAAAAGGCAACAGTGTAATCGTAGTTGAACACGACAAAGAGACTATAGAAAATGCAGATTTTATTGTAGATATTGGAAGTGGAGCAGGGAAGTTTGGTGGTGAAGTGGTTTTTGCTGGTACACTAGATAAGCTAAAAAAAGCTAAAACTTTAACTGCTGATTATTTGTATGGAAGAAAACAAATAGAGTATTTTTATAGACGAAAACAAGATAAATATATAGAGATAAAAAATGTTACATTAAATAATATCAAAAATCTAAATGTTAAAATCCCTCTTAATAATTTTGTTTGTATTACGGGCGTGAGTGGAAGTGGTAAAAGTTCCTTGATGCTCCAAACACTGTTGCCTACTGCAAGAGAGCTTTTAAATCACGCACGAAAAGTAAATAAAGTTGCAGGTGTTGAAATAACTGGACTTGAAAATGTAGACAAGGTAATATATCTTGACCAAAGCCCAATAGGAAGAACACCAAGATCAAATCCTGCAACATATACGGGTGTTATGGACGAGATAAGAAACCTATTTTCTCAAACAAAAGAGGCTCAAATACGAGGCTATACAACTTCAAGATTTAGTTTTAATGTAAAAGGTGGAAGGTGTGAGAAATGTCAGGGAGAGGGCGAAATCAAGATAGAGATGCACTTTCTTCCAGATATTATGGTTAAGTGTGACACTTGTGTTGGTACAAGATATAATCAGCAAACTTTAGAAGTTCTTTATAAAGGAAAAAGCATATCAGATGTGCTAAAAATGAGTGTGGATGAAGCTTTTGAATTTTTTGCACCAATCCCTAAAATCAATCTAAAGATGAAAACACTTGTAGATGTTGGTTTAGGATATATAACTTTAGGACAAAATGCAGTAACACTCTCTGGTGGTGAAGCACAGCGTATAAAACTCTCCAAAGAGTTAAGCCGTAAAGATACAGGGAAAACTCTTTATATTTTAGATGAGCCAACAACAGGTCTACATTTTGCAGATGTTGATAGATTAACTTCTGTTTTACATAAGTTTGTTGAGCTTGGAAATAGTATGTTAATAATTGAGCATAATTTAGATATGATTAAGAATGCGGATTATGTTATAGATATGGGTCCAGAAGGTGGCTCAGGTGGTGGTCTTATTATAGCAGAGGGTTCCCCAGAAGAACTTGCTGACACCTATGATAAAACAGGTTCATTTACTGGTGAGTATCTTAAAAAAGAGCTTTCCTTACACTCTTAAGGAGAAGAAAGATGAAAAAAAGTTTGTATATAATATTGAGCGCTGTTGTATTGATAACAGGTTGTAGTACAAATGGTGGACCGGAGTATGATGGTAAAAATTATGCACAAATTAAAAAATTTGATACAGGTGTAGTAACAAAGAGTAGGCCTGTTGTTATCACAGATAGTGGAGCTGGAAAATTTTTGGGAGCTATTATCGGTGTAGTTTTAGGTTCTACTATGGGTTCTGGAAATGGAAAAACCTTGACAATGTTAGGTGGTGGTTTAGCAGGTGGTTATGCAGGAAGTGAAATTGCAAAAGCAAATGCTCAAGAGTTAACTGTTGCTTTAGATAATGGTGAAGATGTTGTTGTCGTAATAAAAGGCAATAAGATTGAGAGTGGAGACCGTGTTAAAATTATAAAAGATGGAAACAGAGTTGCTCAAGTAGATAGAATAGATTAAATCTACTCATCTATGATGTCATAGCCCTTTGGAATAAGTGGTGTGAAGATGTTTTTTGAGATAGGTTTATTTTGTACTTGATTTGTAAAAAATATACTTATACTGTTGTCAAATTCATCTTTATAGACAATGGAATCTATTAGTTTGTTTTTGATTTTTATTAAATATTTTGTTTCATTTATAGTTGCAATATAGTTATGCTTTGAAATTTCTTCTGCGTGAGTAATCATTTTAAAAAAATCAAAATCAATTGATAATTTTCTTACAATTGCTTGCTCTATTTCAGGCTCAATAATAGTTATCCTTGTAGGTCTTACGAAGATACTTTTAGGTACTGGAGTTTTGTATTCCCATAAAGCATATTTTGGACTTAATGCTCTTATATGTCCTTTGTATAGGAGTTTTGTTCCTTTTTCATCAGAAACCGTCTGTTTAAAATCTGCATCAAATGATTTTATATCTATTAAAGAAGCGAAACTTATAGTAAAAAGTAAGAAGAAGAAAAAAATAGCTTTCACTTTTATCCTTTTTTGTCAATTATAGCGAAAGACTTGTTTATTTATAAAACGCTTTATACTATAGATAATGATTAATATGCTAAAATCATATGAATTTAAATATTTACTATATAGTATATTATATAGTAATCTATACAAGGTTGACGATGTTACAGACATTTATGGGACAGGTTTTTGGTACTTCTAATGACCGTGAATTAAAAAAATATGCTTCTAGAGTAGATAAAATAAATGCTCTAGAAAGTAAATACGAAGCTCTTAGTGATGATGAACTAAAAGAAGAGTTTTTAAAACTTAAACAAAGTGTTTTAGATAAAGAAAAAAGTTTAAACGATGTACTAGAACACTCTTTTGCTATAACAAGAGAAGCAAGTAAAAGAGTTCTTGGGCTGAGACACTTTGATGTTCAACTTATAGGTGGAATGGTTCTTCATGAAGGACGCATAGCTGAGATGAAAACAGGTGAAGGAAAAACACTTGTTGCAACTTTAGCAATCATTTTAAATGCTATGGAAGATAAGGGTGTCCACCTTGTTACTGTCAATGATTATCTTGCTTCTCGCGATGCAAATGAGATGGGAGTTTTGTATAACTTTTTAGGTTTTAGTGTTGGTAGAATTTTAGAAGATACTAGTAATCCTGATGCCAAAAAAGAAGCTTATACTGCTGATATTACTTATGGAACAAACAATGAGTTTGGTTTTGATTATCTTAGAGATAATATGAGTTATTCACAAGCTGAAATTGCACAAAGAGAACATAGATTTGTTATTGTTGATGAAGTTGATTCGATTTTAATCGATGAAGCTAGAACACCTTTGATTATCTCAGGTCCAACAAATAGAACAATGCAAGACTACACAGATGCGAATAATATTGCATTGCAACTTACCAAAGATGAGCACTTTACTGTTGATGAAAAAGACAAGGTAATCCTTATTACTGAAGAGGGTATCACTAAAGCAGAAGAGTTGTTTAAGGTTGAAAATCTGTATAGTGCTGAAAATTCTTCCCTTCCTCATGCCCTCGATCAAGCCCTTAAATCAAACCACCTTTTTGAAAAAGATGTTGATTATGTTGTAAATAATGACGAAGTTGTTATTGTTGATGAATTTACTGGGCGATTAAGTGAAGGTAGAAGATTTTCAGAAGGTCTTCACCAAGCACTAGAGGCAAAAGAAAAAGTTGAAATTAAAGAAGAGACACAAACACTAGCAGATATAACTTTTCAGAACTACTTTAGAATGTACGACAAATTAGCAGGTATGACAGGTACAGCAGAGACTGAAGCAACGGAGTTTGCAGAGATTTACAATCTTGATGTTGTTTCTATCCCTACTAACATTCCAATCTCAAGAGAAGATTTAAACGACTTGATCTATAAAACAGAAGAAGAAAAATTTTCTGCAGTCATAGAGACGATTAAAAAGCTCGCTAAAACCGGACAACCAGTGTTAATCGGTACTGCGTCTATTGAAAAATCAGAGCTTTTACATAGTGTTTTAAAAAACCAAAAGATTGCACACACAGTACTAAATGCTAAAAACCATGAACAAGAAGGTGAGATTATTAAATCTGCTGGGCAAAAGGGTGCTGTAACAATTGCAACCAATATGGCTGGTCGTGGTGTTGACATTAAAGTAAATAATGAAGTAAAAGCACTTGGTGGTCTCTATATTGTAGGTACCGAAAGGCATGAAAACCGTCGTATTGACAACCAACTTCGTGGTAGAAGTGGTCGTCAAGGTGATGCAGGAACTACACAGTTTTATCTCTCTTTAGAAGATAACTTGCTTAGAATTTTTGGAAGTGATAAGATTAAGTCTATTATGGAACGCCTTGGTGTTGAAGACGGCGAATATATAGAGTCAAAAATGGTTACTCGTGCAGTTGAAAAAGCACAGAAAAAAGTAGAGAACATGCACTATGAAGGGCGTAAGCAAATTGTAGAATATGATGATGTAGCAAATGAGCAAAGAAAAATAGTTTATAAGTTTAGAGCGCAATTACTTAGTGAAGAGTATGATATAGCAAATAAGCTTAACGAAGTTAGAGAAGAATATATCACTTATGTATTACAAAAAATAGATATATATGATGGTGGAAGTAAAGAAGACTTTAATCTACAACGATTACAAGAGGTTGTAAAAGAAGAGATTAATTTTGATTTAGCAATCCAAGAGCTTCAAAATTTAGAATATGAAGAGCTACTTTTAAAAACTGTAGAAGCAATCAAAACATCATATGAGATTAAAATGGGTGTTTTAGAAGCTGATGTTCGTTCAGAAATTGAAAAAGAATTTTATCTTAAAGAGTTAGATAGTGCTTGGCGAGAGCACTTGTATGCTATGGATAATATGAAAACAGGAATTAGACTTCGTGCATATAATCAAAAAGATCCTCTTGTAGAGTACAAAAAAGAGAGTTTTAATCTTTTTAGACTTTTAGTAAATGATATAAAGTTTAATGCTATAAAAACGCTACAAATTATTCAGTTTAAAATGGAATCTCCAGAAGATGAAGCTGCACGAATTGCACAAGAGCTTAAAGCTAAACAAGAATTAGATGCGGCTGTGATGCAGTTTAATCATTCAGAACAAAACAGTGAATCAAGTGTATCAGAAAAGAAAATAGCTCGTAATGACCCATGTCCTTGTGGTAGTGGTAAAAAATATAAACAATGTTGTGGAAAAAGTGGTCCCAAAAAAGGTGCTTTTGCCTCTTGAAAACTTCTATAGTTAGATATCTAGTAAAAAGATTTTTAAGGTTTGATAAAGAGCAACCTTTTATCTTTTTATCAGCACTTCTAGCATTTTTAGGTATTACTCTTGGTGTTGCTGTCCTTTTGATTGCCATGGCTTTGATGAATGGTTTTGATAAAGAGTTTAAAAATAAACTTACAATTATGAACTATCCCTTAACCGTCATGCCTAAATTTTATGGCGCTGTCAATCGAGATTTGCTCATAGATTTAGAAACAAGTTTTCAAGATATGAAATTTAGCCCTTATGTTCAATCTTCAATCATGACTAGAAGTGGTTCAAAGCTTGAGGGTGGATACCTTTTTGGCATCAACTTTGAAGATGAGTCTCAAGTAAACGCAGTGTTGAAAAAGGCTATAGATAAGCATACATTTGGAAAATTTGAAGTGCTGATTGGTAAAAGTTTAAAAGATGAATTTGATTTAAGTTATAATGATAAATTGCTGTTTATTTTTACAAAAATTGAACCTGGTGGTTTATCCATGACACCAAAGATTAAGCGATTTAAAGTGAAGTCTGTTTTTGATTCAGGCTTATCTGCTTATGATAAAGCTTATAGTTATACCTCGTTAAAGTCTCTTCAGACTATACTTCACTTACCTTACGACCAGTATGATGGAATACACATATATTCAAAGAATCCAAGAGAAGATATTGAGAAAATCAAAGAATTTCTACCGATAACTACAGTTGTAAAAGGTTGGTGGGAAGATAATGTGAATTTTTTTGCTGCTTTAGAGATGGAAAAAGCATCACTTTTTATTGTTTTAATGTTAATCATACTTATTGCATCTATCAATATTATATCATCTCTTCTTATGACAGTTATGAATAGACGAGGAGAGATAGCACTTTTACTCTCTTTAGGTGCCACGAGTATTGAAATTAAAAAGGTATTCTTATATCTGGGTATTGTTATCGGGATTGGAGGGATTTTAGCAGGTGTAGTCTTTGGAATGGGAGGCATATGGATTTTATCTACTTTTGATATTATATCTCTGCCAAAAGATGTCTATCCTACTACAACACTACCTTTAGATTTGAATTTGCAAGACTTCTTGTTAATAGTATTTGGTGCTTTTGTAATTGTTGTTGTATCATCATATTATCCAGCAAAGAAAGCAAGTGAAGTTGATATATTAACAGTACTTCGAAACGAGTAAAATTTATTTACTACTATTACTATCCCCCACTAAATCTGTAAAGAGTTTAAATGGAAGTAAAATTGTTCTTTTGATAATATTGAGAGGTGCAACAATGATGTCTTTTGCTAACATTGAATTTACTTCTGGATTAGATAATTTTCCAGTAACATGTACACTTGTAGATATAGAATCCCCATCGAGAAGTATATACCCAACAATTGGAATCTTGCGAACACTACTTCCAAGGTCTGTTTTAAGATTAAGGTTGACATCTATTTTATCGTTTGTAATATCTGCCACACCTTTTCCAAAAATATCTATCTCCTTTGAATCTACAAGAAAATCAGAGATATTAAATACATTATTTTTTGCATGAAACTTTGCATATGATGCATCTACATATAATCCATTGTTGTTATATCCAGGGATTGAAAATGTCACTAAAGCAGGGACTGTGTTTACAAAAGCTAAGACATTGTTTAATAATTTGTAGTTAAGAATAGTGGTATTATTAATATAAAATGTTCCAGAATAATCATCTAAGCTTCCTTTTATGGAAAATTCTAACTCACCACCTTTAAACTTAGACATTGAAAAAATATTTTCCATAAATTTGTCATTGAATTTGTTTCCATATAGATGAAATGTTTTGTCTTGCAATTTAAATCCTGCTGAACCTTTGGCATGCTTTAGTTGTGCAGTTGTTATATTATTGACATATTGCAATTCTACATTATCTGCAATTATTCTTCTATTGTTTCCTAAGTTAAAATATACATTCTTTGCGTTTAACTGCAAATTAATATTTTTATTTGTAGAGTTATTTTCTGTAATGTTAATGTCATTGGTAAGTTTGATAATCTGTGAAACATTAAGACCACTATCCTCAATGTTAATATTGATATTTTTATCAATATTAACATTAATTTTTTTATTAATATTTAATTTGACTTTATTATTATTTATTTCACCGTTTATTATGTATTTTTTAATAGGCTTATTGTTAATTATTAAGAATGAATAATCATAATCTATCTCTGCCTTAAAAGTCATCTTTTCTTCATTGCTATTTTTATTGATAACTGCGTTTCCATGTCTAAACTTTAGGTTTTGCAGATATTTAGAACCTTTGACAAGTTTCTCTAGCTTATTGACTTTTAATACCCATTTATGATTATAAAGTCTAAGGTTTGCAGATAAATCATCTGAATAGATAGTCGTCATATCTTTAAGTTGTTCAATTATTAGATGAAGATTATTTTTTGAATATATTTGCTCAACCCCATTTTTTAAGTGAAGATATTTTAAATCAACTTTATTTATTTTTTGACCTATCTTATATGTAGAGTTTATTTTTGCATAGAGTGAATTGTCAATATTAAGATAAGTGTTTTTAATGAAAATTGATTTTCCATTTATTTCTACTGTTGCATTTTGTAAATTTATGTCTATATCATCCATATTGAACGAGATTGGATTTTTAGATGATATTGTTAATTTTTTATCATATTTAATCTTTAACTGTGCGTTTGATTCGTTGAGTTGAATATTTGAATATTTGAAAGTAAGTAAATCAACATTTAGGAAAGCTTTGAGCCCTTTTAAGTCTATTTTCCCTTCGAGATATCCTGTAAATGTCTCCTTGGCATCAAAAAATGTTGTAGGTATGTTTAATATTAGTTTATCCAGATCAAAAGGTAGAGTAATAGCGTCTATACTTAAGAGAGTTTTATCATGTTTCCAGAATGATTTTTCGACATGTATGCTATCTTGTTTTGGGTTCATTTCATAAGTAATTTTTAAAGGAGTTTTACTTAAAAAAAGTCCTTTATTGGGTACTATTATCTTATCAGCATTAAAAATAATGGTACCTTTAGATGTGTGTGCATTATAGACAACATCCACGCTACTTGTTGCAATATCTTTATAAGATGCCCTCATATGATTTATTTTTACATCATAGTTGTTGAGTTTTATGTAGGCATCATGAATATCAATATTTAAACCAAGATAGTCAAAGTTTGCTTTTGGTGCAAAAAAGTCTCCTTTGGCATCTACGCTAATGCTCCTTAGTCCAACCTCTAATTTTAGATTGGTTTTTACTTTTCCTGTATGCTGCAAAAAGGGTAAGTTGATTTTGTATGTTTTTAAAACATTAAGCATCTCTTTGTTAAGCATCCCTTCAAAAAGAAGATAAAGTGTAAGTAGCTCATCTTTTTTTGTAAAGTCAATTTTGAGCCAACTTTTATCTAAAAATTGATTAGATGAATAAGCATTTTTTGGTCTTATAAACAGAATGGCATGCTTAAATTCTAAGTATGTAACCTCTGTATGAATAGCATCAAGACTTGTGTTATATGTGTAGTTAAGTTTATGGACTTTAGCTTGTATATAAAGATTGTTTAATGCATCTTTAGGATGATTGAAATCTATAAAACCTTTAGCGCTTTGGATAGTTACATAATCCATATCAATAGCATCTAAAACCCAAAATTTAACTTCTTTTGGGAGGTTAAAGCTCTCCATGAGGTATTTTATACTTTTAATCTCTTTACTAGTAATAAGTTTATATAAAAGTTTTTGAGTATTAAGTTGAATAAATATTTTAGCTCTGACATCATTATGAACATTAATATTTAAATTGCTGTAGAGTTCAATATCTTTTAGATTAAAATATAGATTACCAAACAGTTTAATATTTCTTTTTAAATAGTTTAACTCTTGAATATTTATAGATAAGATATCTTCTTTATTGCTAAGTGTAGATTTTAGACTAAAATCAGGTGAATGAGCTACTAAAAAACCTTCTTTATCTTCTTGATAATTAAGAGATAAAGAGATGTCATTAAACTTCATTTTTTCAATAGTGATGCAACCTAGCATATGGCTAGCATGTGCTAAATTTTGGAGAGAGGTTTTAAGTTTTTTTGAATTGAATTTTGATTTATTATTTGATTTATTATTTATTATATCTATTGTTTGGAGAGAAATATCTATTTTTTCATTCCATTTTATGTATAATTGCTTGATTTTAATATTTGGTAAAGACAAACTATCGATGTAGAGACCATTTTGTAAGATGATAAAAGTTGCAGTGAGAACCAATGAAATGAAAGTAAAAAAACTGACTATTATAAAGTATGTTGTTGATATCGCATTAATAATTGTTTTATCGTTCATGTATTACCTAAATCAGCCTATTAAATCACCTAGAGTACTATTTGTACCAAGTGGTTCTATTAATAAAATTATATCACAACTCAAGAGACAAAATAGTCAAATAAGTAAACTTGATTCACTTCTTTTACGCCTTATTGGTTCTCCACAAAGTGGATGGATTGATATGAAAGAGACATTAAATACAAAAGGTGATTTTTTATATAAATTAACAAGGGCAAAAGCGGCATTACAAAGTGTAACACTTATCCCAGGTGAAACTACATATATTTTTCTTAATCAATTGTCAAAAAATCTGTTTTTAGATAGAAAAATACTTGAGCGTGAATATAATAAACAAGCTGATATTAAAGATGGTCTTTTTGTTCCAGACACTTACAATATACCTATTGGTATTACCGAAAAAGAAATCATTAGGTTACTTTTAAATGTATCAGAAGTAAAAATGCGAGAGTTATCGTTTAAATTTTTTGGTAACTACAACAAAACAAAATGGTTACATTTTGTAGCAATTGCTTCCGTGATACAAAAAGAATCTGCCAATACACAAGAGATGCCAATAGTGAGTTCTGTTATTCATAATAGGATAAAAAAAAGGATGAAACTACAGATGGATGGAACTCTTAATTATGGAAAATATTCTCATATAAAAATTACTCCAAAGCGCATAAGAGAGGATAAAAGCATCTATAATACTTACTTGCATAAAGGAGTTCCTTCAAGCCCTGTTTGCAATGTGAGCATTGATGCCATAAGAGCTGCTATTTTTCCTGCAAAAACAGAATATCTTTATTTTATGAAGTCAAAAAAAGGTACCCATGATTTTTCATGTAACTATTCTACACACCTTGTAAATATTAAGCATGCTACTAAATGAAACAAAAAACAAAAATAAGCTCATTATTTTACAAGGTAACCATTTATTAGGTCTCTTAGTGTTATTATTTGTATTGTAAATTTCATAGCAATTATGAAATGAAATATTAATCAAGAGGATACAAAATGTCAAAAATTATTTGGTCGAAAATCGACGAAGCTCCGGCTTTAGCAACTTATTCATTATTGCCTATTGTCAATGCTTTTACTAAAGCAGCAGGCGTAGAGGTAGTAACTAGTGACATTTCATTATCAGGACGTGTTCTTTCTGCTATGGGTCTTGCAGAAGATGAACTTGCAAAGTTAGGTAAAGTTGTGCTTCAAGCAGACGGAAACATTATTAAACTTCCAAATATTTCTGCTTCTATTGGTCAACTTAAAGAGTGTATCGCTGAACTTCAAGGTAAAGGTTATGATATCCCAGAGTTTCCTGAGAATCCAGCAAGTGCAGATGAAGAAGCAATTAGAGCGAAATATAATACTTGTCTTGGTTCTGCAGTTAATCCAGTTCTTCGTGAAGGTAATTCGGACCGTCGCGCAGCTACTGCAGTTAAGAGATTTGCTCAAAAAAATCCTCATAGATTAAAAGCATTTCCCCAAAATTCTAAATCATATGTTGCACATATGGAAGGAAATGGAGACTTTCAAGGGAATGAGCAATCAATAACTATGGATAAGGCACAAAAAGTAACTATTGCTTTAAACGGTAAAGAGTTAAAAACAATTGATGCACTTGATAAAGAGATTTTAGACGGTACATATATGTCGGTTGCAAAACTTAGAGCTTTTATACAAAAGACTATTGATGAAGCAAAATCAAATGGTGTTTTATGGTCTATTCACCTTAAAGCTACAATGATGAAAATCTCTGATCCTATCATGTTTGGTCACGCTTTTGAAGTGTTTTTTCAAGAAGTATTTACTAAGTATGCAGATACATTCACATCATTAAGAGTAAACGCTAACCTAGGTATGTCTGACTTAGAAATAAAGATAGCAGGTCATGTGCAAGAGGCAGAAATTAAAGCTGCATTTCAAGCTGTTGTAGAAGCTGATAACCCAGAAATCGCAATGGTTGATTCTGATAAAGGTACTACAAATTTTAATGCATCAAACGATGTGATTATTGATGCTTCTATGCCAGTGGTTGTTCGTGAAGGTGGTAAGCAATGGAATCGTAATGGTGACGCAGTAGAGTGTGTTGCAGTTATTCCTGATTCTACATATGGAATGTTTCATGCTGAAATGGTAGCTGATTGTGTGAAAAATGGTCAATATGATGTTACAACAATGGGTTCTATGGCTAATGTAGGTCTTATGGCTCAAAAAGCTGAAGAGTATGGTTCTCACCCAACTACATTTGAACTTGAAGAAGCTGGTAAAGTGACTGTAACTGCAGAAGATGGAACAGAGCTTATGTCATTTGATTGTGAAAAAGGTGATATTTGGAGAATGTCTCGCGCAAAAGATATCCCAATTAAAGACTGGATTCGTTTAGCGGTTGAGAGAGGTCAGATAGAGAAAGTGCCTGTAATTTTTTGGTTAGATGAAGCAAGAGCACATGATGCACAAATGATTAAAAAAGCACACACTTATTTAGCTGATTTAGACACAGATGGATTAGATATTCAATTTATGAATGTGACTGATGCTACACGTTTCACAAATGCTCGTGTAAGAGAAGGTAAAAATACTATCGCTGTTACTGGTAATGTTTTACGTGATCACTTAACAGATATGTATCCAATCTTAGAGCTTGGAACATCTGCAAAAATGCTTTCTATTGTTCCATTACTTGCTGGTGGTGGTCTTTATGAGACAGGTGCTGGTGGATCTGCTCCTAAGCATGTCGATCAATTCTTAAAAGAGGGGCATCTTCGTTGGGATTCACTTGGTGAGATTTTAGCCTTAGCTGAGTCTTTACGCTTTTTAGGTCAGAAAAATTCTGATGCAAAATTAACTGCTTTAACAGCAGCTTTAGATATCGCAAATGATAGTTATCTAGACAACAGCAAAGAACCAGGGAGAAAAGTAGGTCAACCAGACAATAAAGCTTCTCATTTCTTTGTGGCTCAATACTGGGCTAAAGCATTAGCTGAGGGTGATAATGCTGAACTGGCTGCTAAATTTGCTCCTGTTGCTACTGCACTTGTTGAAAATGAAAATAAAATTATTGAAGAGTTACTTTCTGTTGAAGGTAAAGCTCAAGATATAGGTGGCTATTATAAGCCAGATGATGCGAAAGCTGAAGCTGCTATGAGACCATCTGCAACTTTAAACGCTATTATCGACGCAATATAGCTTAAATATATTCTTGCAATTTTGCAAGGATATATAACTTTTGATTGTTAGCTAATTAAAATTTAGCTAACAACAAAAAGTTAAAAATAACTCATAAAGGAAATAAATGGCAAGTAAAGTAACCGTTATTGGAACAGGTAATTTTGGTTCGACTGTTGCGTTTATACTAGCAATGCGTGGTGCATGTCACGAAGTAGTACTTCTTGGAAGAAACATCAATGTTGCAAAAGGTAAAGCGCTTGATATGTCTCAAGCTGCAAACGCAGCAAGAGAGCATACTATTGTTAAAGCTGCTGAGGGTCCAGAAGATATGAAGGATAGCCAAGTTGTTGTTATAACCGCAGGAGCTCCTCGTACCCCAGGTATGAGTAGAGATGATTTACTAACAAAAAATGCAGAGATAGTGAAAAAATATGCTCTTGAGATAAAAGAATATGCTCCAAACGCAGTGGTAGTAGTAGTTAGTAATCCACTTGATGTAATGACTTATGTTGTGCATAAATATACAGGGTTTCCAAGAGAGCGCATACTTGGTATGGCTGGAATTTTAGATGCTGCAAGAATGGCACATTTTATTTACGAAAAACTAGGATATGGAGCAGGTCAGATTCGTGCTACTGTTATGGGTGGGCATGGTGATACTATGGTTCCTCTTCCTAAGTTTACTACTGTTGCAGGTGTCCCTGTCGAAGACTTATTCGATTCAGAAGAAATTGGCGAAATTGTTAAAAAAACAAAAGAGGGTGGCGCTCAAATTGTTAATCTTTTAGGAAATGGTTCAGCATATTATGCACCAGCAAAATCAACAGCAGTTATGGTTGATGCTATTTTAAAAGATACAAAACAAATTCACTCTTGTGCTGTTTACTTAAAAGGTGAGTATGGATATAGTGAAATAGTAAGTGGTGTTCCAGCAATGATAGGTGCTGGTGGTGCAGAAGAAATCATAGAAATGACATTGAAAACTTTACAAAAAACTAGGTTTAAAAACTCTGTTGCATCTGTTCAAGAAATGGTTGATTCATTGTATGAAGCAAAATTTTTCGATGATTTGGAGAGTATAGATGCAAACTAGAAAAGTTGGTATTGTCGGAGCAGGTGCTGTTGGAGCAACTGCTGCATATAGTTTAGCACTTATGGGCACCTGTAATGAAATTGTTCTTTTTGATATTGCAGATGGTGTAGCAAAAGGAAAAGCTATTGATATAGCACAAGCCACTTACTATGCGCCAAGCCCAACTAAGATTACAGCAGCTAAAGATGCAAGCGATATTAAAGATTGTAACATAGTTGTTGTAACTGCTGGTGTTCCTCGAAAAGAGGGTATGACTAGAGCTGACTTACTTATGATTAACGCTAAAATAACAAAACAAGTTGTTCAAAATATTAAAGAGAATTCACCAGATGCTATTATTATCTGCGTGTCAAACCCTTTAGATATTATGACTTATGTAACTAAACAGATTACTGGTTGGGATTCTAATAGAATTATTGGTCTTGCTGGTGCACTTGATGGTTCTCGCATGGCTTATCAGATTCAAAAATTAACTAATATCAACTCTAGCCAAGGAGGAAGTTTAGTTATTGGTGACCATGGTGAAAATATGATTCCCCTCCCTTCTAAAGTTATGGTTGGAGATATTCCTTTAACTGATTTAATCTCTAAAGATGAGATGAATGGTATCATAGAGAGAACTAAAAAAGGTGGAGCTGAGATAGTCAATCATCTTGGAACCTCTGGATATTATGGACCAGGGAGAGCTATCGCGCATATGGTTGAAGCGATTTTAGATGACAGTAAAACGATAGTTTCATCTTGTACTATCTTAAATGGTGAATATGGTTACAAAGATGTAGCTGTTGGAGTTCCTGTTGTTTTAGGTGCAAAAGGTGTCGAAAAAATCATTGAGATGAATTTAGATGAAGAAACTAAAGAAAAATTTGCAATTTCAGTTAAATCTATACAAGATGGTATTAATATACTAAAAGAAAATAACTTTTTTTAAGGAGAACGATTAATGAGTACAAGAATAGAAAAAGATACAATGGGTGAAGTTGAAGTACCTATAGATGCTTATTGGGCTGCACAAACACAGAGAAGTATTCAAAACTTTAAAATTGGTGAAGAGAAAATGCCTTATGAGATAACTCGTGCATTTTCTTACCTTAAAAAAGCGGTTGCTATTGTAAACAAAGACCTTGGTAAACTTGATGCTAAAAAAGCTGATGCTATTGCAGCAGCAGCTGATGATATGTTGGCTGGAAAACTTGATGGAAACTATCCTCTTGTTGTTTGGCAAACAGGTTCAGGTACGCAATCAAATATGAACAATAACGAAGTACTTGCGAATAGAGCTACTGAAATATTAGGTGGTGATTTTAGAGTTGAGAAGCTTGTTCATCCAAATGATGATGTAAATAAGTCACAATCTTCAAACGATACATATCCAACAGCACTGCATGTTGCATCAGTTATAGCAGTAGAAGAGTCTCTACTGCCAGCGATTGCAAAGCTTAAAGCAACCCTTCAAGAAAAAAGTGAAGCTTTTAGTGATATAGTAAAAATTGGTCGTACACATCTTCAAGATGCTACTCCATTGACTTTAGGTCAAGAGATTAGTGGATGGGTAGAGATGTTAAATAAATGTGAGAAAATGGCTAAAGATTCACTTGAAGCAGTTCGCGAACTTGCTCTTGGTGGAACAGCAGTTGGAACAGGACTTAATGCTCATCCAGAACTAGGAGCAAGAGTTGCAAAAAAATTGAGTGAACTTACAGGGCATGATTTTATAACTGCACCAAATAAGTTTCATGCACTTACTTCTCATGATGCACTCGTTTTTTCTCACGGAGCACTTAAAGCACTAGCTGCAGATATGATGAAAATTGCTAATGATGTAAGATGGTTGGCTTCAGGTCCAAGATGTGGTTTAGGCGAACTAGAAATTCCAGCAAATGAGCCTGGAAGTTCTATTATGCCAGGAAAAGTAAACCCTACTCAAAGTGAAGCAGTTACTATGGTAACTTGTCAAGTAATGGGTAATGATGCAACTATTGGTTTTGCAGCATCTCAAGGTAACTTTGAGTTGAATGTATTTAAACCAGTTATCGCATATAACTTTTTACAATCAGTACGCCTTTTAAGTGATTCAATTGTTTCATTTAATGATAATGCCGCAGTGGGAATAATGCCAGTAAATGCACGAATAGATCATTTTTTACATGACTCTTTGATGCTAGTTACGGCACTTAATCCTTATATAGGATATGAAAACGCAGCTAAAATTGCCAAAACTGCTCATAAAAACAACTCAACTCTCAAAGAAACAGCTATAGAACTTGGTTTCTTAACTGCTGAGCAATTTGACGAGTATGTTAAACCAGAAGAGATGATTGCGCCAAAGGCGTAGTATCCATTTTAAACTAAGGAGAATAAATGAATGTACATGAGTATCAAGCAAAACAAATTTTTGCTAAGTATGGTGTTCCAATACCAAAAGGTATAATGGTTGAAAGTGTTAAAGACGCAGTAGTCGCTGCTCAGCAGTTAGGTGGTCCTGTTTGGGTTGTAAAAGCTCAAATACATGCAGGTGGCCGTGGCTTAGGTGGTGGTGTAAAACTAGCTAAATCTTTAGAGGAAGTTGAAGAATTAGCAAATGAAATCCTTGGGATGACTTTGGTAACGCATCAAACAACGGCTGAGGGAAAATTAGTTCAAAAGTTATACATTGAAGATGGTGCAGATATCAAAGATGAGCTTTATCTTTCTGTTGTTCTTGATCGTGCTTCTGAAATGCCTTTGATTATGGCATCTACTGAGGGTGGTATGAACATTGAAGATGTAGCTGCTAATACTCCTGAAAAAATTGTAACAATTCCTGTTGATCCAGCTATTGGTTTTCAAAGTTTTCATGGTCGTGAATTAGCATTTGGTCTTGGTATCACAGATAAAGATGAACAAAAACATATTATTAGATTTGCATCTAAACTGTTTAAACTTTATATGGAAAATGATGCTGAAATGATTGAAATTAATCCACTCGTAAGAACAGGGAAGGGTGAATTTCTTGCACTAGATGGAAAGATGGGCTTTGATAATTCTGCTCTTGGTCGTCACCCAGATATTGCAGCTATGAGAGACTTAAGTGAAGAAGATGCTGATGAAGTAGAAGCTTCTAAATATGGTCTTTCTTATGTAGCACTTGATGGTGAAATTGGTTGTATGGTTAATGGTGCTGGTCTTGCTATGGGTACTATGGATACTATTAACTATATGGGTGGAACTCCAGCAAACTTTTTAGATGTTGGTGGTAGTGCAAACGCAGAGACTGTTGCAAAAGGTTTTGAGATTATTCTTAAAAACCCTAAAGTTAAAGCAATTTTTGTAAATATTTTTGGTGGAATTGTTCGTTGTGATCGTATAGCAAATGGTATTATCGAAGCAACAAAAATTACTGATGTTAATGTACCTGTTATTGTTCGTCTTGATGGAACAAACGCTCCAGAGGCAGCAGAGATTCTAAAAAATGCAAACATTTCAAACTTAATTGTTGGTAATGATTTAGGTGACGGTGCAGCCAAAGCTGTAGCTGCTGCAAAAGGAGAATAATTAAATATGTCAATTTTAGTGAATAAAGATACAAAAGTAATCGTTCAAGGTTTTACAGGAAAAGAAGGTACATTCCATGCCGAACAGTGTTTAGCATATGGTACTAAAATAGTTGGTGGTGTTACACCAAATAAAGGTGGACAAGAGCATTTAGGTAAACCAGTTTTTAACACTGTTAGTGAAGCTGTTAAAACTACAGGTGCTACTGTTTCTATGATTTTTGTTCCACCTGCGTTTGTTGGTGATGCTGTTATGGAAGCTGCTGAAGCTGGGATTGAACTTGCTGTAATTATTACAGAAGGTGCGCCAGTTAAAGATATGCAAATGGCAAAAGCACATGCAACAAAACATGATATGAAAACAATCGGACCAAACTGTCCTGGTATTATTACAGCAGAAGAGTGTAAGATAGGAATTATGCCTGGAATGATTTTCAAAAAAGGAAATGTAGGTCTTATTTCTAAATCTGGTACACTCACTTATGAAGGTGCAAACCAAGTTGTAAAAGAAGGTTTTGGAATCAGTACTGCGGTTGGTATTGGAGGAGATCCTATTATTGGACTTTCATACAAACAACTGCTTCCAATGTTTGAAGCAGATCCAGAGACTGAAGCTATTGTATTGATTGGTGAGATTGGTGGTGACCTTGAAATTCAAGCTGCTAAACTTATTAAAGAACAAATAACTAAGCCAGTTGTTGCATTTATTGCAGGTCAAACTGCACCTAAAGGTAAAACAATGGGTCATGCTGGAGCAATTGTTTCTGGAACTTCTGGAACAGCAGCTGAAAAAATGGCTGCACTTGAAGCCGCTGGTGTTACAGTTGTTGTGAGTCCTGCAGAAATTGGTAAAGCGATTGCTAAAGTTTTAGGTAAGTAGGTTATACTCAGTGCGAGAGTCGTAAATGTAACATTTTTTATATTTATGGGGCGTTAATAGCACATTTTATAGTAAACTTATAAAAACTTAGATATTGTTTGCAAATAAAGAGTAATTTACAAATTTAATTTGTATCATAATAATAGGAGAATAAATGGGAACTTTTAAAACTGAAAATCCTGGAAATGCACCAGTTTGGGTAAACACTGATAACTGTAAAGCATGTGATATCTGTGTGTCTGTATGTCCATCAGGTGTGTTGGGTATGAGATATGAAAAACACTCTACACTTGGGGCTATGATTTCAATTGATCATCCTGAAGCTTGTATAGGATGTAATGAATGTGAGCTAACCTGTCCAGATTTCGCTATTTATGTGGCGGATAGAAAAGAGCTAAAAGCAGCTGGACTTAGTTTTGCAAAACTTACAGATGAGTCTAAAGCTCGTCAAGAAGCTATTGTTGCAAATAGCTATATGTCATTAGATAATAAATAAGGAAAAAATATGAGAGAAGAAATTTCTACAGGCAATGCACTTGCTGCTTTAGCTGCTGCTGAAGCTGGAGCAATGTTTTTTGCTGGATATCCGATTACCCCATCATCAGAAGTAATGGAACACTCGTCAGATTATCTTCCTGCACGTGGTGGAACATGTATACAGATGGAAGATGAAATAGCTGGAATTAGTGCTGCACTTGGTGCATCAATGACTGGTGTTAAATCATTTACAGCTACATCAGGACCTGGTATATCACTTAAGGCTGAACAGATTGGTCTTGCTTTTATCGCTGAAGTTCCATTGGTAATTATGAATGTTATGCGTGGTGGTCCATCGACAGGTCTTCCAACTCGTGTTTCTCAATCAGATATAGGTCAAGCACAATATCCAACTCATGGAGATTATGCTTCTATTACAATATATGCAGGATCACTTTCTGAGTGTTATACACAAACTGTTAGAGCATTTAATCTTGCTGAAAAATATATGACACCAGTATTTATGCTTTTAGATGAAACAATTGGTCACATGCATGGTAAGGCAGAACTACCAGATTTGGCAGATGTTGAAGCGAGTGTTATTACTCGTGCGAGATTTGAAGGTTCTCAAGAAGATTACAAACCTTACGATGTTGCTATGAATAAGCCAGCTGTTATTAATCCAATGTTTCAAGGATATAAGCATCATGTTACTGGTCTTCACCATGGTCCAACTGGTTTTCCAACAGAAGATGCAGCGCAATGTGAGTTTAACATCGAACGATTAACGGGTAAAATTAATCAAGTTCACCTAGAAAATGATGGACTTGATGATTTACCAGATTATGAAGAAGTTGATATGGAAGATGCAGAAATTTGTATCATTGCTTATGGTTCAATAGCACTTGGTGCATATGAAGCAGTGAAAAAACTTCGTGCAGAAGGTATCAAAGCTGGTCTATTTCGTCCTATTATGATATGGCCTTCACCTATCAAAAAACTTGAAGAAGTTGGTGCTCGTTTTAAAGATAAGATTATGGTTACTGAGCTAAATATGGGTCAGTATTCTAAAGAGATTGAAAGAGTTATTAAGCGTAATGATTTTACTCAACTACTAAAAGCAAATGGGCGTCCTATCGCACCTGCTGAAATGGTAGCAAAAGTTAAGGAGATGATGTAATGGCATTTAATTATGATCAATATTTACGTGTAGAAAAGATGCCAACACTATGGTGTTGGGGTTGTGGAGATGGTGTTATTCTTAAAGCAACAATTCGTGCTATTAAGAAAATCGGCTGGGATTTAAATGATACTTGTGTTATTTCAGGAATAGGGTGTTCAGGTCGTTTTTCATCTTATATAGATTGTAATACTATTCATACTACTCATGGTAGAACAGTTGCTTATGCTACAGGTGTAAAACTTTCAAATCCTAAAATTAATGTAATAGTTGTTGCTGGAGATGGTGATGGCCTTGCTATTGGTGGTAACCATACTATTCATGGTTGTCGTCGTAATATTGACTTGAATTTTATTTTAATAAATAACTTTATTTATGGTCTTACAAATTCTCAAACTTCTCCAACTACTCCAAAGGGTATGTGGACGGTTACTCAAAAGAATGGAAATATTGATCCAACCTTCAATGCTTGTGATTTAGCGATTGGGGCAGGGGCTTCTTTTGTTGCTCGTGAATCAATGCTAGACCCTAAGAAATTAGAAAAAATTCTTGTAAAAGGTTTTGAACACAAAGGGTTCTCTTTTATGGATATTATGTCTAACTGCCATATTAACCTTGGTCGTAAAAATAAAATGGCAAATGCAATGGAGAACCTTGATTGGATTGATAGCATTACGATACCACTTAAAAAATATGAGGCACTTGAAGAGTCAAAAAAGGTGAATCTTTTTCCAACAGGTGTACTTCGTCAAGTAGAACAAGAAGAATATACAGAAATGTATGCAAAAATTATCGCATCTCATCAAGGTAATGGACCAAAAATTACTCAAGATGATTTTGTTAAAAAGATATAAGGATTAGCAAATGGCAAGAGACTCTTTAAGATTTACAGGTGTTGGTGGTCAAGGTGTTTTATTAGCAGGCGAAATTATGGCTGCTTGTAAAATCAAAGAAGGTGGTGAAGGTCTAAAAACTGCAACTTATACATCTCAAGTTCGTGGTGGTGCAACAGTTGTTGATATTACTTTGGACGATGGTACAATTCGTTACCCTTATGCAAATGAGGGTGAGATTGATTTTATGCTTTCTGTTGCAGATGTATCTTATCATCAGTTTAAAAGTGGAGTAAAACCAGGTGGAACAATTGTTGTTGATCCAAATCTTGTTTATCCAACTGATGAAGATAGAAAAAAATGGAATATCGTTGAGATTCCTATTATTACTATTGCAAAAGAAGAGGTTGGTAATGTTATTACTCAATCTGTTGTTGCTTTAGGAATTACAAATACAATGACAAATGTTCTTAATGATGATTCTTTAGTTGCAACAATGCTTTCTAAAGTACCGGCAAAGGTTCATGCAGCAAATAAAGTTGCATATAGTCTTGGTCAAAAATATGCAAAAGAGCATATGTAAGAATTAATCTTACAAAAAAAGCAAGCTGTAAAAAGCTTGCTTTTTTTTAAATCATTCATTAATATTGTTTAATATCTAATATTAATAAATATCTAAATTTTAATACTTTCCCAAAAAAAGTCTACATGTTTTTCAAATTGAGTTGCTAATGAATTTGTTGATAAAGAATCAAATCTCATAATGGTAACCTGCAGTCGAAGATAGAATAGGGTGGATAAAAATTCATAAGACATCATCATAGGATCACTTGAACGCACCAAAGAGTTCTGCATCATAATAAAAAAACCCTCAGAAAGTATCTTGACATTCTTCTCATGAAATTCACTCATGAACTGCTCTCTAAGGCTTTTGTTTTGTAGTAGTTCTATCATAAGTAACCTAAACATATTTTCATTGCTCTTATCAAATGTAAGCATCTTGTATTGCATGGTAAATTTTTGTAAGAATGGTTTCCCTCGAAGTGCTAATTGCTTGATTTCTTCTGTATCAATAGAGAAGGGCGAAGAAAAAATACCATTAGCAACTTCTAAAAAAATCTCTTCTTTGTTTTTATAGTGATTATAAATTGCACTCTCTCTTATACCAACTTTTGAGGCTATTTTTCTTACACTAGCACCCTTATATCCAAGCTCTGAAAAGAGGGTAGTTGATACTTTTAGTATCTTATCTTTAGTTGGACTTCGTTTAATAGATGTCGCTGTGGTAGGCATTGTAGTTCCTTTTTTGATTATATGAACGGTCGTTAACTTATTTGTAAGTATATATGAACAGTTGTTAATATAAGCTTATACTAAAATGAACAGTTGTTCATATGGTTATGCTAGAATGTGAACAACTGTTCATAGTCTCAGAAAAGCTATATAAAGGATAAATTGTGTAAACTTTCGCAGGTACAACAGATAGCGACTTGAGCAATCAAGAGGAAAGTCCGAGCTGCTGTAAGACAGTGTTCCATTTAACGAATGGCCGTAGTAATACGAGGGAAAGTGCAACAGAGATTAGACTGCTAGCGTGTTAACGATAGTAAAGGTGAAAAGGTGGAGTAAGAGCCCACCAGTTTCTATAGTAATATAGAAAGCTTGTAAACCCAACATGGCAGCAAGAAACAGATGGTCAGCGTCTTACAATGCTACTGTTTCGCTAGAGATACTATGTAAAGAGTATAGTAGATTAATGCTATCAAAACAAAACTCGGCTTATAGTTGTACCTAATTACATTACACTTTATACAGCATTTATGTTTAATATTAGAAGATATTAATAAAGAACAATAAGCTACTAGAACAAAAATCAGAAGAAAATACTTTTCAATAGAATTTACATTATGTTAACCAATACAAAATATACGGTTTATCGTATACCTTGGATAATACTTTTTTGATATAATCTATCTACAATAAGATAAATTTACAAAGATAAGGATAACGGTTATGCGAATCTTTTTATTATGGCTTTTACTATTGCTTGGTACAAGTCTACTTTCAAATGAACACAGTTTTAGAAAATACAATCATGTTAAAAACTTTTATGCGGCTATCGCAAAAGATACTATTAAAATATGCAAAGAACATAATCTTCCTTCAGCTGCAGTTTTAGCTATTGCAGGGTTAGAGTCAGGTTATGGTTCTGGTTATGTGGCACAGATTACAGGTAATATTTTAAGTCTTGGTGCGTTTAAAAGTGATAAAGAGCTCCCTGCTCTCTATTTGCCATACTCTTCATCAAAACAAAAAATACTTTTTGATCCAAATATTATAAATAAACTTCCAAAAAGTGATTTAAGCTATAAAAAAAGAGCTAAAAGTTATAAACGTGATTATAGACCATTAAAATATGCAGGTACAAAAACAAATCTAGAGCTTCTGAAGTACAATAAAGAACTACGTTTAAAAGCTCATAGAGCTTGTTTAAATGATTTTAGTACTAGATGGATTCATTATAAGTCTAATAAAAAAGTATTTAAAGAGCTCAAAATATGGACAGATAAACAAGTGAAGACTAAAAGCATAGATACGCTCTATAGCCGTGATACGAACCTTGGCTTTATTGATAGAATTGGTGGTGTACCGCACTCCTTTAATTATAGAAAAACTTGGCCAAAAAAAGTCAAACTAATTATGAAAAAAGTTGGTCTAGTTGAGCTAGTAAATGACATAGATAAAAATAATATGAGCTTTAAAGAATCCTGGGAGAGAAAAAATTGAGTAAAAAAGAACAACTTATCAATGATATACAAAACCTTTTGAACACATACAAAGGTATTCATAATACCAATATAAATCCAAGTCTATTGGAATTTATGGATGAGGATACACTGATTACTATAATTGATTCTCTTCTTAGCCAAAAAGAAGATGCTAAAGAGTCCGATATTGAATGGTTAGAACAATTTAAAAAAACAGAATAACTTGTAAAATATAGGTTAATAATAGTTAATGTTATGTTTATTTGTAAAACATATGATATGATAAGAAAATAAAAACTTTTCAGGAGAAAACATGGGAAATGTAGATTTAGTACAACTAACGGAACAAACTAAAAAACTATCAGCAATGGTTGTTGAAGATGAAAAAGTAACAAACGAATTGTTAAGTTCAACTTTTAAGAATTTTTTCTTAAAAGTTGATTCTTACTATAGCGGTGAAGATGCACTTAGCGCATACAAGAAAATACAACCAGATGTTGTTTTTGTTGATATTATTATGTCAGGGATAGATGGTATAGAGCTTTCTCGTCAGATTCGTGCTCTTAACCCTTCTCAAATCATTATTGTTATTTCAGCAAGTAATGACATTGAAAAAATATCTGAATCTATCGAAGTCGGTGTAAATAGTTTTATTCAAAAACCAATCGATACTAAAAAAATCATCGAACTTTTAACAAGTGTTGTAACTATGGTTACGAAAAAGAAAAAAGTTGAAACGAAAACATTCTCAATTTCTCTTCCTTTAGATATCTATGAAACGGTTAATGATAATGCAAAAGCAGAAAGTATTTCTAAAAATGCTGTTATCATTAGAGCACTTCGTAGTTTTTATCAGTAATTAGTATTTAAACAGTATAGATTTTATGATTTTTTAAGCATAAAATCTATATAATTTCGGCTCAACAAATAAATGTTGAAGTGGCCCCATCGTCTAGCGGTTAGGATCCATGGTTTTCATCCATGTTACAGGAGTTCAATTCTCCTTGGGGTCACCATTTACATTAGGTTTATTTTCTATCAATATAGCCACTTCAAACTTATATTTACTCTCAAAACCTTTAGTTTCATCATTATTTAAAGCTTCTTTACAAGCTCTCTTTTTTATTTGATTAGCTGTTATCTTATCTTCATAACCCAACTCTTCAGCAATAACATCCATCATATACATATTTATATAAATATTATTCTTTCCACTTTCATACACGAGGTATTGACACTGTTTTTTTATTATTTTATCTATATCATTTGCACTAGTTGTCGTCGATAAACCCACTAAAACCATAATTGCTATTATTAATTGTTTCATTATGTCTGCCTTTATCTCTTCTTGGTTATATATTATAAAATTTATTTCGCCATTGTATCGTAAAACACTTCTGCTGGAGTTTTGTGTCTATATCTATAATAATTTTCTTCTTCTTCATTGTATTGACCTATTTATATAAAGTATACGCGATACTAAAAGCGAAAAGAACATTAATTATTAATCAAAAATCTGCTAAAATTTCAGAAATTATTTTTAGGAATATTCATGTTGAGATTTGCACCGAGTTTAACTGCTGATATGCATATAGATGACCTTAGAGTAGCTTTGTTTAACTCTATCGTTGCTGCTCAAAAAGGTGAGGATCTTATAGTTAGAATAGACGATGCAGATAAAGAAAAAAATATTGAAGATAAAGATAAAGAGATTCTTGATATCTTAGCACTTTTTGGGATAGATTACACACAAGTTATCTACCAAAGTCAAAATGTTCGTTTTCATTCTGCTATGGCCTTACAACTTTTGCATGAGAAGAAGGCCTTTAGCTGTTTTTGTTCTCCTAATTGGATTGAGAAAAAACAAGAAGAAGCAAAAAAAGCAAAAAAACCTTATAAATATGATGATGCCTGTAGGAATCTTTCTCCTGAGCTTGTCATTGATAATACAAGCCCTTTTACAATCAGAATCAATCGACCAGATGGGGATATAACTTTAGATCCTGATGCAATTGATAGTTTTATTATTATGAATCAAGATAAAACACCAACCTATAATTTTGCTTGTGCTATTGATGATATGTTGAGTGATATTAGTATTGTTATTTGTGATGAAGGTCAGATGAGCAATACACTAAAACAAGAGCGCATCAGAGAGCAGCTTAGTTATGATAAAAAGATAGAGTATGTATACTTGCCAAGCATCTTAAGTGAAAATGATAAAAAAATGAGCGAAGACGATGATGGCTTTAGTGTTAAATGGCTTTTAGAGAAAGGTTACTTGCCAGAAGCTATCTTAAATTATTTAATATTAACTGCACATGAATGTCCTCAAGAAATATTCTCAGTAAGTGAAGCAAAAGAGTGGTTTGATGTCAATAAAATATCAAAGTCCTCTACTCTTTTTGATTTAGATATGTTAAAACATATAAACAGAGAACATTTAAAAGCTTTAGATGTTAAAGAATTATCTCGTTATGTCGGCTTTGCTGATGAAGAGATAGGTGAACTTTCTTTTTTATACTTAGAAGAAGTGGGAACAACAAAAGAGTTAAAGGCTAAAATATATCCTATTTTTGAGCCAAGAGTTGTTCCAAAAGAGTTTGCAGAACAAACGAAGCTTATGGCGGAGACGATTAAAAATGCACCCTACTTCGAAGAGTATGAAGATTTTAAAAATCATGTGACGAAAGAGTCTGGATTAAAAGGTGAAAATTATTTGAAACCTATTCGTATTCTCTTAACAAATGCACAAGATGGTCCAGATCTTGCACAAATTTATAAATATATTAAAAATTACCTTGGGGAGATTATAAAATGAGTGATTTAGGCATAGCAGTATTACAAATCGGTGGAATATTTACAGGGGTAATAAACGTCTACATATGGGTTATTATTATTGCTGCATTACTTAGTTTTGTAAATCCAGATCCATACAACCCAGTTGTTCAGTTTTTATCTAGAATAACACAACCAGCGTACTCTTTTGTAAGAAGATTAATTAGAACTGATTTTAATGGTCTTGATTTAGCTCCTCTTGTAATCATTATTGGTCTTCAAGTTGTGTCTGTTTTACTTGGGTATATGTTTAGTGTTTTAGCTCGAGCTATGTAATTTATATTTATGTTTAGATATTTTGTTCTTTTCTCTGTTTTGTCTCTGTTTTTGCATGCTGAGATTACTTTAAAACAGATATCTGCAAAACCAGTTTCTAGAGCAAAAGACTTTTTGATATGGCAGTATTTAAAGCAAAACATAAGCGATAAACAAGTTCAAAAAGCGTATGCGCAATCTACTAAAAAAAATTATAAACTTAAAAAACTTTACAAAAAACGCAGTAAAGACCCTTATATACTCTACAAAAAGAAGTGTCAGAAAAAAAGAAATCTTTTTAGTATTGATGATAAAAAGTGCTTCAAGTTAGCTTTAAGCCCTTATAAAACGCTTGCTATGAGTAATAAACAAAGAGCAAAACTTTCAAAAAAAGTAGATTCAAAAAAGTTTATAAAACTGCTTAAAATACAGAGTGAACCCTACTCCGCAAAATCATACAATAAATATCCTGCCGATATAATCTTAAAAATGTTTATTAATACAACCGCATCACATAGAAGAAAAAATCTAAATCTAAATCTAGATAAAAAGTTTATGAATAAGCTTGCTTCATCCAATAAAATTCATTACTTTATACGAATGATTATAAAAAAAAATAGTTTAAACAAACTACAAAAATCTCTTCTTTTGCTTGATTCGCCAAAGCTAAAAGCACAAGACAACTTCTTTTTAGCTTTGCATCATTTAAAATTTAAGGATAAAAAAGGAGCTATAAAGCACCTAAACGCAGCTTACTTAAAATATAAACAAGCTATAAATGTAGACAAAGTAAATTTCTGGCTTTATCAAATTTCAAAGAAAAAAATGTATTTAGATAGATTGGTTTTAAGTAGTGATATTAATATTTATACACTTTACGCGTACGAAAAAACTAAAACTAAAATAAAAAATTACTACTTCTCTTTGGATACAAATGGAACTAGTAGCAAAATAGATATCCAAGACCCATTTAAATGGGATAAATTAAGACAAAAAATAAAAAACACACCAAAAGCTAAGCTTGCAAACCTTGCCAATAGTTATAAGCAGAGCTCTATGTTGCCTATACAATCTTACATTATAGAAAAAGCAAGTTCTTTTAAAAAGCATGGTTATATAATGCCTTATGAAAAATATCTTCAAGGTGTTTCAGATAATGAAAAAGCTTTAGTTTATGCAATTATGCGTCAAGAAAGTCACTTTATCCCATCCGCACTATCCCGTTCATTCGCACTTGGTTTAATGCAAATGATGCCATTTTTAGTGGATGCCATGAGTAAGCAGAGGAAAGAAAAAATAAGTTACGATGATATGTTTAAACCAGAAGTAAGTATCAAGTATGCCTTAGCCCATTTGGAGTGGATGAAAAAATCTCTCTATCATCCTCTCTTCACAGCTTATGGATACAATGGTGGTGTAAATTTTTTACGAAAACATTTAAAAACAGGTGCTTTTTCGAAAGGAAAATATGAACCATTTTTGAGTATGGAGTTAATGTCGAACTCCGAAAGTAGAGAATATGGCAAAAAAGTACTTGCAAACTATGTTATGTACAAAAAAATATTAGGTGAAAGTGTATCTATTATTCATCTTTTTCAAACACTAACAAATCCGAAGAAGACTGACCGCTTTCGAGCAAAAACTTAAGTATATCACCCTGCTTTTTAAATTTCACTAGATAGTATTTATTCCATTTTGTGTCTATGGATGTTAAGTAGTTAAATTCATTTTTGACAGGAAGTTTTTCAACAGAGATAGCTTTTTCGTTATTGAGTATAAAATTAAGCTTGTTATTTCTATTTTTTAAATACATATAGATATAAAAGAACTCATTTTCTTGGTAAGTCTCAGGAAAAATTTTGTTAAGATAAATAACAGAAACAACACCCTCTACTCTATTACCTTCTCGAACTTTAGAATTCATAAGAGAGTCTACTCCAAGTTCTTGTTTTTCGCTCATGTTAAACCTAGAGAATGCACTTTTTTCTGAACATCCTGCGAAAAATATTGAAAATACCAAAAATACTAAAAAACTTTTCATTTTTACCCCTATAATTATGAAGGAATTATATCTTATTAAACTCTTATTTTGTATAATCTATAAATTTAAAATATTGAGTAAAATTTGAATAAAAGATTAGCCGTTGCGTTTACAGGTCCATCTAACAGTGGAAAAACTACTCTCATCTTAAAAGTAGCTAGAAAACTGATAAATGAACATAAAAAAGAAGTGGCAATAATAAAGCACGATCCAGGCGATAAAGCTCGGTTTGATGTAGTAGGAAAAGATAGCTATAAGTTTAGTGATACAGGTGCAGAAGTCATCGTTACATCACCAAATAAGACAACATACTTTTCTAGGAAAAACAAAGATATTGACGAGATGATAAGACTGTTTGATTCCTTTGATATCTTACTTGTAGAGGGCTTAAAAAATCTTCCATTACCTCGTATTGGTATTTTTAGAGAATCTCTTGATAGTGACTATTTTTCATACATGAATGCTTTAGCTATTGATGAGACTGTAGATTTTAAGAGTTACAATATGCCAAAAGGTATAGATATTTTAGATTTAAACAATCCAGATGAAGTAATTTCATGGATATTAAAAAATGCAAAGGAAGTATAAATGAATGATATATTTGAAGCAATTGCTAAAAGTGCGATTAGAATTAAAGATGCTATTGATGTAAAAGATATTGGCTACTCACAACAAGAAAATAGTTCTGGTGAAACGCAGCTAGAGTTAGACATCAAATGCGATATGATTGTAGAAGAAGAATTTTCTAGAGTTATTTCTATCAATACGATTGTAAGTGAAGAAAAAGAACATGCGGTGCTATTGCATGAAGATGGTGAATATTTTATCGCTTACGATCCTCTTGATGGCTCATCACTTGTTGATGTAAATCTAAGTGTTGGTTCTATTTTTGGTATATATAAAAATGATTTTGGGACGAAACATATGGTGGCAGCTTGTTATGTTGTTTATGGCCCTCGAGTTGAGATGGTTTTTGCTCAAAATAAAACTAAGATGTATCTTCTTCAAGCTGGTGAATTTGAGTTTGTTAAAGAGATAAGACTTAAAGAAAAAGGCAATCTAAATGCACCTGGTGGCACACAACAAAACTGGGCTCCTTATCATAAAGAACTCATAGATAGTTTTTTTGCTGAGGGTTATCGTCTTCGCTACTCTGGAGGCATGGTTCCAGATTTACATCAAATTTTACTCAAAGGTGGTGGTCTTTTTTCTTATCCTGGAACAACAGATAAACCAGAAGGAAAATTGCGCCGTCTCTTTGAAGTATTTCCTTTTGCTTTTATTTATAAAAAAGCAGGTGGTGAAGCTATTGATGGAAAAAATGATCTAATGACCCTCGGCTATACGCACATACATGATAGAGCAATCTGCTTTTTTGGTTCAAAATATGAGATAGCAAGAGTAAAAGAAGTTTATGCAAAAAACAGCTAAACCAAGAGATAAGTTTGAGCTTTTTTTAGATGAAACGCTTGTAAAACTTCACTCTTGTCAAGAAGAAAAAAATCATAAAACATGTAGTGCATGTGAACACTATTTTGATTGTGATTTAAGACACGAATATGTAAAAGCGGTTTATAACAGTATGTCAAAAGGCGATACTGGTGGATTTGAATTTTAATAAGGAAAAAAATTGAGTAAATATATAACAACACCTATCTATTATGTTAATGGAGAGGCTCATATTGGGCATGCTTACACTACTTTCATTGCTGATTCTATGGCTAGATACGAAAGACTAAAAGGAAATAAAACTTTTTTTCTTACAGGTACAGATGAGCATGGTCAAAAGATTGAAGAATCAGCAATCAAAGCAAATAAACCAACTCAAGAATTTGCCAATGAGATAAGTGCTACATTTAAAAATCTTTGGGATGAATTTGATATTAGTTATGATAGATTTATTCGTACAACAGATGAAGACCATATGGTAGGTGTTAAAAAAGCTTTTGAAACAATGTACGCAAAAGGTGATATATATAAAGATTTTTATGAGGGACATTATTGTGTAAGTTGTGAAACTTTTTTCCCAGAAACACAGCTTGTAGATGGTGAATTTTGTCCCGATTGTGGAAGAACTACTACTATTGTAAAAGAAGAGAGTTATTTTTTTAGACTCTCAAATTATGAAGATAAACTTTTAAAATTCTATGAAGAAAATCCTGATTTTGTTCTTCCTCGTTCTCGTATAAATGAAGTTAAAAACTTTGTTGCAGGCGGACTCCGTGATTTATCTGTTACACGTACATCATTTTCATGGGGTGTTAAAATGCCAGCATCATTAAATGATGACAAGCATGTAATGTATGTTTGGTTAGATGCCCTACTCAACTATATAACAGCACTTGGATATGGAAAAGATGATGCTAACATGGACTTTTGGCCTGCTACTGCGCAAATAGTAGGAAAAGATATCTTACGTTTTCATGCTATCTATTGGCCTGCATTTTTAATGAGTCTTGATTTGCCTCTTCCAAAACATATAGGTGTACATGGATGGTGGACTCGTGATGGTGAAAAGATGTCAAAATCTAAAGGGAATGTTATTTCTCCAAGAGAAGTTGCAGATGCTTATGGTGTTGAAAACCTTAGATACTTTATGCTCAAAGAAGTACCATTTGGTCAAGATGGTGATTTCTCTCAGCGTGCTTTTATTGATAGAATCAATTCAGAACTAAGTAACGACCTTGGAAACCTTTTAAATCGTATTATTGGTATGAGTGGAAAGTATTCTAGTTTTGAAATTGATAGTGTTGATGTTGAGAAATATCATTCTAAAGAGTTAAATGCAATGAATGAAGTTTTAGATTCACTTGATGACTTTATGCAAAACATGCAAACGCATAGATATTTAGATGAGTTGTGGAAACTTTTTGCGATTGGAAACAAGGCTATCGAAGAGCATGCTCCTTGGGTGAAGATGAAAAAGAATCAAAAAGATGAAGCTCTTGCTACTGTTGCATTAGTTGCAAATATTTTAGCTCGTGCTTCTGTTATGCTACACCCTGTGATGCCAAATACTACAAACACTATTGCCGATGCTTTAGGCTTTGAGATAGATACTCAAAGTTATAATGAACTTGTTATAGATAAAAAACTACTAAAATTATTTAATATCAAAAAAGTTCCTCCTCTTTTCCCTCGTGTTGAAGAGCCTATGATGCCAGAAGCACCTGCATCGGAGCCAAATAAAAAAGAAAAAAGTATAAAAGAGACAAAAGAGGATGACAATCTTATAGAGATAGGACAATTTTTCGAAACATCTTTAAAAGTTGGTACTGTTGTAGAAGCCGAGGAAGTACCTAAAAGTAAAAAACTTTTAAAACTACAAATCGATTTGGGTGAAAGTACAAATCGTCAAGTTGTTGCTGGAATCAAAGAGTTTTATTCACCTGCTGATTTAATAAACACACAAGTTTGTGTTGTTGCAAACCTTAAACCAGCAAAACTTATGGGAATGATATCAGCAGGAATGCTTCTTGCTGCTAAAGATGAAGATGGTTTATGTTTAGTTAGACCAGAAAAACCTAAAAAGGCAGGCACACCTATTGGATGAGACTTGAAAATGTCCTTGCACTTACAAATGCTAATCTTGTAAATGAACCATTTGTAAAAAAATTTACTAATATTGTCTTTGATGAAAACA
>JASFZD010000130.1:0-20176 GCA_045046645.1 Sulfurimonas sp.
AAAGAGGTATTGTCTTTACTGGAGAGTGAAGAGTTTACGCCAAAGTACAGCCCAAAAACAAGAAAGATAAAACTGCATAAAAAATGGTTTCAAAAAGATCTGTTTTATTCAAGAGAAAATAACTCACTTATAGAGATAGATAATCTGATCGCGATTTATTTAAAGCAACCAAATCAAGCAGATACAAATACCCTGTTATACCTCTTTGGAAGCACAAGGGTAAAGAGAGTACTCAAAAAGATAGAAGCCACTCTTGACCCACTAGACTACAATGAAGCCAAAGAACAAATCGAGTATGCAATTTCTAAAAAGAGGTATAAAAAAGAGTATCCTTTACCTCCTGTAGAAAAGATTCTTGCAAATCCTAAAGAGCGCTATATAGAGATGTTGCAAGAGAAGTATTCAAGAAAGCGTATTATTGCTATGGCAGAAGCCAATAACATCTCCTATAATGCTATGTTTAAAATAAAAAAACTACTTGATACATAACTTTTGTCTTTATAAAGATATGATATAATAATTCCACTTGAGGAGTTCACAATGTATTCACTACAAGAGCTGAAAAGCAATATTTTATCGTTAAAACCATATATCCAAGAAAATTATGATGTCGATGAAATTTATATTTTTGGATCATATGCAAGAAAAGATCAAAACGAAAATAGTGATATAGACCTTTTGGTCAACTTTAAAAAAACTCCCGATTTACTTACATTTATTGAGATAGAAGAGTTCTTAAGCAAAAAGCTCAAACACGTTGTTGACCTCGTTCCTAAACGAAAACTCAAGCCTCAACTGCGCGATACTATTCTTAAAGAGGCAATAGCTATATGAAGCGAAACTATAAGCTTTTCCTTGAAGATATAAGTGACAGGATCGCAAAAATAGATACTTATACAGCAGACATGTCTTTTGAAGAGTTTGTACAGGATGATAAAACAGTAAGTGCATGTATCCGCGAGATAGAAGTTATCGGTGAAGCCACAAAACAAATCCCAAAAGAGATTACAGATAGATTCGATGATTTGCCATGGTCCCTTATGGCAAAAATGAGAGATAAATTGATTCACTGGTATTTTGAAATAGATGAAGAGATAGTTTGGAATGTCGCTAAAGACAAGCTTCCAAATATAAAAAATAAAATTGATAAAATTATAGAAACTATCTAAAACTACAACTTTTATTAAAAAATAAAATCAAAAATATAAAAATGTTATTTTATTTAAATGAAATCTAAAATTAAACCATTTTTGTCACTTACTAAAACCTTAAGAACGAAGTGATTTAATACCATTACACCTCTAAATAGTATTACATAATATAACATTGTGCTATAATAAACTCACAATTCAATTAAGTACAAAAATGATATTATAAATGATATTATATAAATAATACCTATTTTAAGTCTATTTTATATTATATCATATATGTAAATATATGATATAATATAAGGATTGAAATAAGTTATTGTTAACAGCTTCATTCATCACTAAGCATTACTGAAGACTATAATAAGGGATTTAAAAATCATCAATATACACTAACACTATTTTTAGACCATATCAAACAAACCGTAGGCATCCAATTTCTATCTTTATACATCTTTTTCTTACTATCTAAATCTATAGAAGATGGATTAGATGAACTATTAGGATGACTATGCCAAGTTCCTAATTGAGTTATCATTTCAGCAGAAGATTTTTCAATAGATTTTAGCTTGTCACTTAAACACTTAACGCCAGAATAAAATTTACTTTTACCTCTTTCACTATCTTGAGGAGCTTCTATTTGTCCTGTAATAACTATTGTTTGTGTTGGTATAGAAATATGTCCTATTAAAATTCCACCCGTTTCTAAATCATTCCATTTTTTAGATTCTATATTTATCTCATCTAAAACATTTTGAAATATTCTTATTTCCCAGTCTTCGCCTTGAGGACCTTTAATTGATTTTACACTTAACGGCTTAATGTCAGTAGTTTTCCAAGACATACCTAAACTATGTTCGTCCATTATTCCAAGTAAAAATTCTCCATTATCACTAAAACCATTATCTATTTTACTTTGAATTAAATTTGACATACCTGCTGATGATATTGAAATTGTAGCATCTGAACAAATTGTAGTAAACGAACCACAGCCTTGTCCTAGACTTTGATAAGTAGCATGTGTATCAGTAATTCTTTTTGCTATTTCATTATCTTCTGTACATTTTTGATACATTAAAGAGATAATATCTATTATTTTAACTTCTCTATTTTTGCCCTCCACCCCAATAAAAGCAATAGTTCCATTGTTGTACAATGATGTATGTATTAGTCTGCCTTCAAACTCTTTTTTTGTTAAGTAATTATTTACGGACAAACTTGCTGTCGAGTCTATAATAATATCTCCATCAGTTGTTTTAAAATCACCTATATCAAAAATATTTTTAGAAATAGAATTAACATTATTCAAACCAATTTCTTGCATAGCTTTTTGAAGCAATTCAACTTTTAAATTAAGTGAAGATGATGAGAAGAGTGCATGTCTTGCATTGTTATTTGGGACAAAATATTTTTCATCTATTAGTTTAAAATTATCATTTCCATTTCGAGCTAAATGTAGTGCAATTTTTGAACCTAAAGAACCACAACCAATTTGCATTATCACTTGATTTTCTTTTGTAACTTGATTTGCTCCTGAAAACTGTTGCAATAGTTTTGTATCTGAAAAATTTAATCCTGATAAAATACTTACATTAGCATTTTGGTGAACTCCATTTTTTTTCTTCTTGTGTTTTTTTAACTCTAATGCAAAATGTAAAATCTCCATATCTGAATAAGTTCCTATAACGGTATATGGTCTTTTAATAAACAATGAAAGGAATAGAATTTGTACTTTTTCTTTGATAAGTTGTTTAAAATTTTTATTTATTGATTCTTTAAAATAATCAATATTATTTTGTTTTGTAAATTCAACTAATTTAACAAAATTATTGATACTATTTGGCATATATTCATCAGATACTTTGTTTGAAGAAAAACAAAACATGTAACTATTTTTAAAATTTTCATTTTCTATTTTTGGAACTCTAGCAATTAAAATTTTTTCAAGTTTTTTATATGATATTTCAGTTGCAAAGTTTTCTTTACAATTTGAAAGTAAATTTTCTCTATCATAGACTAAGAACCCATTATTATCATCAACCCTCATTGGTTCCCATCCTTGTACCGGATTTATAAGAGAATTAGAAGCAGATGTTTCCAGCCAATCAATAAGCTGGTCTAATATTCCATCCATCCATAATGGTTGCTGAAGTAATTCATCAACAGAACCTTCAAAAATACAAGGATTAAATTTATCTGTAATAGGGTTAATATGAGGAAAATTTCTATTAAAATCATCCCTTAAATATACTTTAGGTGCTTTGTATGGAAACTCTTTAGGAAATTCTAAAGTTACTTTTTCTAAATCTTTAACACCTTTATCCGTTTGAGATTTTACTTTATAACTTGAAGGTAAATTAACTTTTACATCAATATCAAAGCAAACTAAATCCTTATCATTTCTATAGTTATCATATATTTTGATTACCGATTTATGCTCCTCTGCAAATTTTCTTGCAAAGGTTATTAAGTACTCATTTTTAACCATGAGGATAAATATTTTTAGATGATGATTCTGTAGCAGTTGCTACTTTACTTTTAGAACCACCATTTTTTAATTGAGTTCCACCTGATGTAAATTCAATGACTATAGGTTCAATACTACTTTTTTTAGGATATTCTCCTGTACATAAGAAATCATCTTTTCTGTTATTGATAATTTTAATATATTCTTGTTTAGCTTCATAATGAGGAGGATTGTTTTCATCATCTAAAATTTCTTTACTACTTGAAATTATAGTTGCTCCACTTTTGGCATGAGATAAAGTCTTTTTTGCATCTTTAGATATTTCATATCCACCTTTTTTACTTTTATCTTTTTTTCGACCTAAACTAGCCATAGAACAATGATGAGGAGTACATAAAATATCATATTCTAATTTATTACTATCATATATATCATTCATATATTCGCATACATCTACTTCTGCATCTCCTGTTAATAGAACTTTATTAGTATAATTACCCACTGTAATTTCCAATTGTAAAATTATGCTCCCACGATTTTTAGCATCAAAGGTTTCTTTATCTTCATTCTCTTGTTGTTCTAATGGTCCTAAAATGTTGATTTTAAAATTATCTAAATTTTTACTATTCACTTTAGATATAGTTTTCCCTATTTCATAAGTAATATTTTTTATCTCTTCGTCATCTCCTCCAACTATAATAACTCTATTTCCTTCTTCTTGAACTCTCTTTTTTTCTTTATATAATTTCACTCTTCTTTTTATCTCTTGATTGTATGCTTTTGCATCATCTGAAAAGTTTCTATCATCAGTTTGTCTTTGCCTGAATCTATCTGAACTCCAAGTCTCTTTGATAACTATTTTTTCATCATCTTTGTAGTCATCAATATGTCCTAAATAAAAATTATCTCTCAACCCTCCTATGTGATCATGGTCTAAATGTGTTAATAGAAAAGCATCTACAAAATATCTACCATTACTATCTTTTTCTAAATTATCTTTTAAATGAGACAAAACATCATAAAATTCTTCTTCATTATCATTATGAGATTTTTTTCTTATATGTATATCTATTAAAATAGTTGTATTGTCTTTTAACTTTAGAAGTATCATATTCCCATTATCCACAGGATAAAATATTATTTTTGATTTACTCATTTTCTTTGTCCTTGTTTTGTTTATTTGTAAAAAATTCTACTCGTTGAGTGATATAACTTGTTTGTTTCCTATATGAAAATAAAAAAAGTATTAATAGTCCAGTAATTGCTATATAGCTTGTATATCCTGTTAATATATCTTGTAAATACTTTTCATATAAAATAACTATTATTAAAATGAAAAATGAAGATATAAATACTCGATACATATTATTTGATTCAGACAGCAATTCAATTTTTTTGTCACTTTTAGATGCTAAAACAAAATCTTTATATTCAGTAAATTTAACAAATCCAACTTTCTTCAAACATGGTTCAATAATTATCGAGCTAATTCTGCTAATCACTAACCCTATAAAATAAGCCAAAAAAGCTTCAATTAGCATATCTTTATGAATTATTGAATAACTTGTTATCTTCTCCAATAAAACTGAAAATATAATTCCAGGCAGTAAATAGTTGAATAAATTGTACTCACTTATTTTATCTAGTAGTTTGTCTATTGAAAACTCCTCATATTATTTATCACATACAATATCTAAAATATCTTCCACTTTCTCACAAAACCATTCATATCTGTCTTCAATAGCTTTTTCTGTCCATTCTTTATTGTATTTATTTTGCTCAAAGTCACTAACTATTTGTTTTGTCATCTCAAAAGCTGTGATAGAAGTATCTTTATCTTGATATTTCCCTTTACCTCTGTAAACACTAATCTTTTGATTAAAAGGATTGTTACTAGCTTCGATATTTTTTTTACCACTTAATAGTGTTAGATTCCCAGCACTATTTAACCACTTTTTAGCAATTTTATCTGTTATATGATTCCATTCTGGAAAATTTTCATATTTTTGAGGTAACACATGCTCTAAATGTAAGTCTTTACTTAACTCTATGAAGGATAATTTACTATCATCTGTAATTCCATACTCAATCAATAAAAGTAATGGTTTACTCCATGCAGTATTGTATATATCATCAGATGATAAATTATCTTTCGCCAAATTAATAATATTATCAGTCTTCAATTTTGCATTTATTTCATTTTCTATGAACTCAATAGACTTGTTTTCCTTAACCCACTTGATTATATTAAAAGATAGTTGTTTTACTTTAGATAATGTTTTCCCAGCAATCCAATATAAGTAATAAAAACGTCTTAATAGTAACAATAATTTTTCATGCTCGCTATAGCCATTATGAAGAGAAGCTAATAATATAGACTTCCAATATACACTCCAGCGAAGATACCAAAAAGAATAAACTACTCTATCTTCATTATTGAAAATTTTATCTCTATATGTTTCAGAAAATTCCATGAAATCATGTAAAATAGTATTTGCATCACCATCTTTAAATTGATCTTGTAATTCATCAGATAATGATTTTTTAGGATTTTGTGCAAGTAAGTAATACTCATATACTATAAACATGTCGTTCATACTTAAATCAGTATCTAATAAAATATTTTCTGCTTTTCTCCACTCAGAAATAAACTGATCTTCTTCATCTTTTCTCCCCGTCTTATCTTCTTCATTTTTATACTTATCTTCTATCTTTTGAAGTAAAAAACTTTTAATTAAATCTGAAGATGTCAAGTCCATCCCACGGTCATTTAACACTTGAAACAATTTAATAGCAAAACCTCTATCAATACAATCTATTCTAATTATTGAAACATTATTAAAGAGATAATTAATGAATTCTCCAATATTTTCTTCACCTATTTCTTCTAGCTTTTCTTTAAAAATAAGTGCCGTATTTATAAATTTAAATTTAGGTTTTTCGTCTTTTTTGATTTCATATTTATACGGTTTTTTCAGATCATAAACAGATCCCTTAATAATTAAACTCTCCAAGTCGCCCCTATGTTGAGGATCTGTTAATAGGGTTAAACGTTCAAATTTCTTTTTATAGTAAATAAAATTCTCAATTATATCTTTATCAATTGCATCTGGATTATCCGAATCTTCATTAATATTTGGAAAGACATCTCTTAAAACACAAAAGAAAATCATCAAAGTCGTCATGCGCTGTTGACCATCAATAATATCTATTGAGCTTCCATCTTTTGCAGTAATTATTGAACCCAAAAAGTAATTACTTATATTATCTTCATATGCAGAATAAATATCATCCCAAAGTTGCTCAACTTGATCACCTTCCCACTTATAGGGCCTTTGGTATCTTGGAATTTTATATAAACTATCTCGATTACCAAATAGTTCTGCTATTGTTAATGTTTTTGGTTCAAACGCTTGCATATTATTTCTCCTAAAATTTCATATATCTATGTGTACAACTCATCCAATAAACATCACTTACTCCACTCATCACTCAAAACTTCTGCTTGTTTCATGACCAATTCTATTGCTTCAAGCTGCTTGTCAGGTGGATACTTATATCTTCTAAGTATGATACGTATCATATTCCTCATTTTAGCACGCACTGATTCTCTCTTTTGCCAATCAACACTCACACTGTTTCTCAATTTTTTAGTCAGTTCTTGTGCAATGTTTTTGAGTATTTCATCATTCATCTCTCGCATAGCAGATTCATTTTCAGCCAGTGCATCATAAAAGGCAAGCTCATCAAAGTTTAACCCTAAGTCCTCGCCATGTTTAGTAGCAGCTGCAAAATCTTTTGCCATCTGTATTAGCTCTTCAATAACCTTTGCCGTCTCTATCGCTCTATTGTGGTATTGAGAAAGTGTTTTTTGCAGTCTATCGCTAAATTTCTTTTCTTGGACTACATTGTTTTTACTTTTCGCTTTTATGTCATCTTTGAGCAGCTTTTCTAGTAATTCTACTGCTAAATTTTTGTATGGCATATGTGCTACATCTTCCAAAAACTCATCAGAGAGTATTCCTATATTTGGTTTCTCCAGTCCAACCATTGAAAATATATCTTCAACACCATCAGAAATTACAGCATTGTCAATAATCTGCTTAATAGCTTTGTTTGGATCTTTTTTTGCACCTGTAGCAACTCCAGCTTTTTGTATAATAGATTTCACTGCTTGAAAAAATGCTATCTCTTCTTTATACTCTTGTGCTTCATCGAGTGTACCACAGAGACTGTAGGCTTTTGTAAGAGCTAACACTTCATTTAAATATCTCTTTTTTCCATCTTCTAAGCCTAATATATGATTGGCAGCAGGAGCAAGAAGCATATGTGCCTTAGTCTTATACTTTGAATAATCAAAACTATGATACATATTTTGTACAATCTCGAGTCTTTTTAACATCTCCGCCATAGCCTCTGCAACATCAATGGTTCCAGTACCTCTACCACCAGCGCTGGTGTATGTTTTTAGTGCAGCTTTAAGTTCATTGGCAATACCGATATAATCAACAACAAGTCCACCTTTTTTATCTTTAAAAACACGATTCACTCTGGCGATTGCTTGCATAAGGTTATGCGATTTCATGGGTTTGTCGATGTACATCGTATGCATACTTGGAGCATCAAAACCTGTGAGCCACATATCTCTCACTATTACAAGTTTAAGCTCATCATCAGGGTCTTTTATTCTTCGCTCTAGATCTTTTTTTACTTGTTTAGAATATATATGCTTTTGCAATTTTGCATCATCACTCGCCGAACCTGTCATGATGATTTTGATAGCACCTTTTGTTGGGTCTTCATTATGCCATTCTGGTCTAATAGCGACTATTGCATCATATAAATCAACTGCAATTTGTCGACTCATTGCAACTATCATCCCTTTTCCTTCTATGACAGCTGTTCTTTCTTCAAAATGTGTTACTAAATCTTTTGCAATCTGTTTGATTCTAGGCTCTGAACCAACAAGCTTCTCTAATGCACTCCACTTACTCTTAAACTTTTCTCTATCGGATACTTCTTCGCCAATATCCAAATCACCAATATCTTTATCAATCTCTTTTAATACATCAGAGTCCAAGTCCAGCTTTGCCAATCTGCTCTCATAATAGATAGGAACAGTAGCACCATCGGCAACAGCATCTTCTATGTCATACACAGAGATATAATCTCCAAATACTGAACGGGTATCTCTATCTTCACTCTCTATCGGTGTTCCTGTAAACCCTATAAATGTAGCATTTGGTATTGCATCTCTTAGGTGCTGCGCATAGCCATATTTAAACTGTCCGGTTTCATTGTTAAGCATTGCATCAAATCCATACTGACTACGGTGTGCCTCATCTGCGATAACAACTATATTATCTCTCTCGCTTAGAACTGGAAAACTGCTCTCATCTTTTTTAAGTGAGAACTTTTGAATGGTGGTAAAGATTATCCCACCTGATGGCTTGTTCGCTAGTGTTTCTCTTAAATCTTCAACACTCTCTATCTGTACTGGCTCTTGACCTAGTAACATCTTTGCTTGAGAAAATGTAGCAAAAAGCTGACCGTCCAAATCATTTCTATCTGTTACGATTAGCAGCGTTGGATTTTTCATCTCTGGCTGTTTAGTTAGCTTCCCTGCAAAACATGCCATACTGATAGATTTCCCACTCCCTTGTGTATGCCAAACAACACCACCTCTTTTGCTTCCTGTTGTAGAAGCTTGTACTACTGAGTCTATTGCCTCTCTTACTGCATGGAACTGATGATAGCCTGCTATTTTTTTGATGATGTTTTTTCCGTCATCCTCAAACAATACGAAGTTTTGGATATAGTCAATTATGTGCTCTTTATCAAAGAAACCTTTTATAAGCGTGTCTAGCTCATATTCAAGATGTGGCTTATCGGTCTCATCTTTTATAGTTCGCCAATACATGTAACGCTCATCTGTTGCTGTAAGTGAACCAACTCTGGCGTTTACTCCATCACTAATGATGAGAGCTTCATTGTAAACAAACAGATCCTCTATCTCATCTTTGTAAGTCTGTAGCTGATTGTATGCTTTAAAAATATCTGCATTTTCATCTGCTGGATTTTTCAACTCTATTACAGAAATAGGCAGTCCATTGATAAAAATAATCATATCTGGTCGTCTATTGCCTTTGGTTCCTTTGATAGTAAACTGATTCACTACTAATAAGTCATTATTCGCTGGATTTTCAAAGTCTATGAGTTTTACCACATCACCTTTGGTCTCATCGTTACCCTTGACATCAACAGCTATACCTTGAAGGAGCATTTTATGAAAGGCTCGGTTGTTTTGAATGAGGGTTGCATGTTGCGGTTTTTCTAGCAGATGTACTGCTTCATCTATGGCTGATTTTGGAAGAGTTGGATTAAGTTTTTGAAGGGCTACATGTAAGCGCTTAGAGAGTAGCACTTGTTGGTAGTTTTTTCGCTCTGGGTGTTCACTGTCTGGTGCGATGTCGTAGCCTAATTGATAATCATACCCTAACTCTTTAAACCACTCTATAGCTAGCTGTTCTACTTGGTCTTCGTTAATCATTTGTCACCTACCATTTTATTTCAATTGTAAAATCTATCAAAAATTCTATTAACAATATACCTTATTTCTTGTTCGGATAATCCATCTGTTAATAACTCCCTATTCATGTTTAGTTTTTTCCAGACATCATGATTAATATTGAATGCCCAAGAAGTAATATTACCAGTTCCCGTAGCCATTTGAAGTATTCCTTTGCTTTTTAAACTATTTGCAACAGGGTGTGAAATAGATAATGAAATTGTTTTTTGGTTATTATCTATGCAGTATAGCAATAAAACTTTCTCTTCTTTTGATAATGCTTCAAGTTCTTCTACAATTCTTTTGCTATATTGTTTTCTATAATAAAAATCTTTTAACAAAGGAGTCAATTGTACAAAGAAAAAAACAATTGCTAAAAGAGTGATAAATCCAATCCATCTACGATATTCGACAACAAAAGACTCCAAGCTCAAAAAAGGAACTACATTAAAAGGATTAAACAATAAGATTAAACCTAGTGTAAATATTCCAAATAGAAACCTTGGTTGAAGTTTGATTGCTTGAATAAGTTTCTCAATATAATCCATCAGTTTGTCTCTATAAGTAATTTTGACACATCCAACTCTCCTGAGAGAAGTTTTGGGAGAAGGGTGTCTCTCATCAAAATAAGCACATTATTTTCAAGTCTGTTCTGCTCTATTTTTAATATGAAAGACTGTACCTTTTTAGCGAAATAGTCACATACATCTATTGGAGCCAATACTATATCCTTAACGATAAGCTCTGCCCAATGTCTTCTATATTCTTGAAATGATTGTTGACCATAGGTGGCATAGTAACTCCAATATCCATTTCTAATCGATCCAGAAAGAGGTATTACATTCTCAGATATAGAAAATGGTTTTGTGCTTAATCTCATTACACAAGTGTGGTCACCAAAAATAAACATTGGATCATCAGGTGTAGCTTCAAATTCACCAATATCATTATGATAGCCTAGAATAATATCTGCACCTTGCTCAAATACCATAGTCATGCCATACTTTTCAACAGCATCTTTTTTATATCTCTTTGGTGTTCTGTACCTTTTTAGAATTTTTTCTATCTTTGCTACCTCCCACCCCTTCGGAATCATCCCCATTTCACTCTCTTCCAACTCACTAGGGAATAGCTCTAGTATCTCTTTGGATATGCCAATCTTAGCAGCAGTGGCCTCTAGCCCCTGCTCACTCTTTGCTCCAGCCTTTACATGTACAGGGTCAAAATCCACAAACCAAGACTTAAAAAGTGCCTGAGCCATCGCTTCTAGTGTATCGTTTATCTTGCGATTGAGTTCTATTTTGTCATCGAGGGTTGAGAGGATATGGGCTATTTTCTTTTGCTTCTTTGTATCTGAAGGAGCCGTAAAAGTATACTCCAATATCCTGCTTGGCGATGTATGTTTGACTGTAGAGCCAGTGGCAGAATTAACAATAAATTTTTGATATTTTTTTGTTCTCATCAGCCAATATAAATATTCAATATCTAAATCATTACTAATCAGATTTACAAGCCCTAATCGTTGATTATGCAAATATCTATAGGTAGATGAATAAGGTACTTTTGCAGGATAGCCTAACGTATCCCCAGCCTTACTTAAATCCGTCATGGTTACAATAAGGTCATTAGCTTGTAGGACATACTCATCTGGATAATCGTTTGAATTATAATACTTAAATTTATTTGCCTTAAAACCACCGCCTACATTAAAGTTACCAGGGGTCAACAAAATATTCCATGTTGCTTCTGTAGTAATATGTTTTCCTTTAAAAGCAAATCCATGTTTAACAGTTATATGGTCTGATAATTTAAACTCTTCCCACTCAGACTTCATATCCAAGCCCCGCCAAGTTCTTCTTAATCTCACTCTCCAATCGAGCCGACTCTTCAAACTGCTCTTTGAGAGTAGCCGTTAGTGTCGCCATCTTCTCAGCAAACGGCACTCCATCATCCTCTTCTTCCGCCACACCCACATATCGCCCAGGGGTTAGGATGTACTCCTGCTTTGCTATCTCTTCAGTGGTAGCACTGTAAAAAGCTCCCAGTTCATCAACATCTTCACCACTTCTAAATGCATGGAATTTCTCTGCTAATGCCTTAGTATCCTCTGCATCAAAGGCTTTCTGCTTTCTATCTAGCATATGCCCAACTTCACGAGCATCTATAAACAGAGTTTTGCCTTTTTGTGGCTTGTTACGGTTGAGTATCCATATACATGCAGGTATCTGTGTGTTGGCAAAGAGTTGTGATGGTAGAGCGACGATAGCTTCTATCAAGTCAGCCTTGATGATGGCTTCTCGTACCTCTTTCTCTCCACCTGTTGTTGTACTCAAGCTTCCATTGGCAAGAACAAGTCCTACTACACCATTTGGTGAAGTATGATGGAGCATGTGTTGCATCCAAGCATAGTTCCCATTTCCTTTTGGAGGTGTGCCATACTTCCATCTTGCATCACCTTCTAAACTAGCATCCCACCACTCATCTTGATTAAAAGGAGGGTTGGCAAGCACAAAGTCTGCTCTTAGGTCGGGGTGTTGGTCTTTGGTGAAGGTATCGCCTGGCTCTTTTCCAAAGTCAAAGTCAATGCCACGAATCGCCATATTCATAGCAGCAAGCCTCCAAGTGGTAGGGTTTGATTCTTGACCATATACTGAGATATCTTTTATTTTACCACTATGCTCCTCTATGAACTTCTCACTAGAGATAAAAAAACCGCCACTTCCCATAGCAGGATCGTAAACTCTACCCTTAAAAGGCTCCACCATTTCAACAATAAGATTTACTATAGATTTTGGAGTATAAAACTGTCCACCTTTTTTACCCTCAGCTGCTGCGAATTGACCTAAAAAGTATTCGTAAACATGACCAAGTATATCTTTGGCTTTTAGTGTTTCGTGAGAAAAAGGAATAGTAGCTATAAGGTCTAGCAAGTCGGCTAATTTATTTTGTTCTATTTGTAGTTGTGCATAGTTCTTGTTTAGGATTCTTTTGAGTTTGGGATTCTCTTTTTCTATTAGCTCCATCGTATCATCAAGCATTTTTCCCGCACCCTTAAACTCCCCACCCAATGGAAGTGGTGAACCTAGAGAAAGACGAATATTATCCTGTAAGTATTGCCAGCGAGCTGCTGCTGGAACCCAAAATACATTTTTTTCTGTATAGTAATCTCTGTTCTCTAACTCTTCTTCTATAATATCATCAGAGTCCTCACCTAAATAGTAATCATTCTCTGGATCCTTAAATGCAGCAAGTAGTTCTTGACGGCGTGTTTCAAAGCTGTCTGATACATATTTAACAAATACCATCCCAAGTACAACATGTTTATATACCGCTGCATCTAATGATGGTAAAAGTTTATTTGCTGATGTCCATAATTTTTTTTCTAAATCTTGTAGAAATTTTTGTTCGGTCATATTTTATCCTGTTTATTTATCTTAATTATAGCAAAGTAAAATGATATATTAATATGATCAATGACTTTTAGCCTAATAGTTTTGTCTGGTTAGGATTTTTTAAAGCTTCAATAATTTCATGTTTTTCATCATAATTAGAATTTTTTAACATATCCATAAACCAAGGAATAATTGCATTAGAATTATCATAAGGAATTTCATCAAAATTCACTTTTTTTTGTATCAGCAATTTAAGTATTGTCCCTGCCAGTTCATCTTGAAAAGCATGGATATCTTTACTGTTGTAGTAACAAGCTTTAGCTTCTGTAAATATTTCTATTAAACCCATATTGTATTCCATATGCTCAGCAGTCACAAGAGGTAGCTTATTTGTATTATCTTTCTTCTCATATATTTTTTCATGTAGTACATCAATAAGTATTTGCCAAGCATAAAAATCAATAATTTGATCTTTTTGAAATGAAACATGGTTAGCATATTGAATATCATCCATCTTTTTATTTTTCATATTGAGATACAAGCCGTTTCCTATTTTTGCAATTTTTGCAGTAGAAAGCATCACTGCCAATTTAATACCTCTTATAAAAAGTTCATTAGTAAGCAAATATGGACATGCACCACATCGTTCAGTTAGATTTGGTGGACACTCTATACCAGTACATATCCCCCAAGGTAATGGTTTCCATGTTATTGGACTTGATTCAAGCGAAGTATTTAATCCATCTGAATTTGGAATAAGATTTCCATTTGAATCAATAATACTTGGTGGTGGCTTAAGATCTAACTTTTTAAGGAATCGTTCGATTTGATTTTTATCTTCTACTTTGAAAATATTTCTGATTTTTTTAATATATTCTCTGGACATATTTAGTGGATCTTCTACTGATATATCTTTATTGATTATGTTTTTTGCTTTTTTAAAATTAGTACTACTTGATAGCATTTTATAATCGATATACGCAACCATTATAGAGTTAATGGATTTATGCCCTGTCATAGACATAATAACTTCAAGTGGATGACCATAGGAGATATAGCGTGTAATATTAGATTTTCGTAATGCATGAGGACCGTAATATGTACTTTTTATATTTTTTGCTATATATTCCTCTGTTTCAAATTCAAATCTAAATGAATTATTTTGAGGTTGAAGCATCGCTTTAAATGTTTCTTCTGAAATACTTGGCGATTTTTGGAGATAAAGTAGTGGGTCTCTATCCAAGGATAGTAATGCTTTTATGAGTACCTTATAGTTATACCCTTTATATACATTTTTTGGGATAAAATCTGTTCCTTTTTTATTTGGGAACATTGGTACAATTTGCCCCCAAACATTTTTTTGGTCACTATGTTGGTATATTGGTCGAATATGCTCAAAAAAATTATAAATATAACTATTGCACTGTTCTATAAAACTTAATTCTTCATCATCAAACATAATTTTTACAATCTCTTTATCAATTGTAAAAATATCAGTTCTTCGCCAATTTTTATCAGTACTCATTTCAAAACCAGCAAAAGATCCATCGTTATTTCTTATGAGAAATTTATTCAGATCTAATGTTCGTATATGCTCTGCACGATGTGGTAGTTTTATATGCAAGAGAAGCATAGCAGGTAATAAAGGTTCCGCTTTATCGATGTGGGCATACCAATGATCCTCTTTATTTGTATTGTCATTTTTATAATAATCAGATTGAGGCGGATCATTAAGTACTGTATTTCGCATTGCAAACAATACTTCCTCGTCTAAAGCATATCGTGATGGAGTAAAAGATTTTTTTCTTGTTGCATTTGAATTGTAGTTTTTTCTATATATTGATTTAAATGCTCCACTTAGATATGGACTTCTTTCACAAATTTGTGCTATTACATTTTGTATTTTATTTTTTTGGGATTGAGTTATTTCACTGTCTATCCATTCTTGCAGACTATTTTCGCTATCACCACTAAAAATTGCCTCTAACATAACTTTTTCAAATATTGTCCCTTTAGAAAAATGAAAATTTTCTAAAAAATTAAAGAATTTTTCTATCAATTTGCTTTCATTAACCCTTGTAGCGAGTGAAGCAGAGTTGTTCTCCATAAACAGTTTGGTAGCTTTAGCTAAATATTTAAATTCATCAATTTGCCCATATTTTTTTAAAAAAATATTAGGGGATGATTCTTGATTTGCTTTATACTCTTCGTAAGAAAGGATATGAATATTACCCAAGGTGATAAACATATCACGAATTTTACTTTTAATATTTGATTGTGTGTATTTTGCTATATCCATTGCATCGATTTGTTGAAGGAGCAAATTTACATCTTCTTCATGTATATCTATAGGATCAATATTGGATGATGTTGCTAGCAAAGCAAAAAGCATCTGATTTTTTTTATAGTTTCTACCAATACTAATTTTATACATAAAATTAACAGAAGGATTATTATTTAACCATGTATCAACTTGAAAAGAATATTTCGTTAAGCATAGAGTTATTTCTAGTGGTAGTTGTGCAATACTTAAATTGCTTAAATAAAGTAAGAACCCATAAATAGTCTGCTGTACCTGTGATTCTTTTTTAGCATTTGATATTTCTAAAACTTTCAATAATGTATAAAAATTTAACTTTTTATATTGTTCATCTGCAATAAAAAAAATTTTGTGCATATCATGGAAGTAATTTTTTTTATTTTCAGTAACAAATAAAAGCTCTAATGATTCTATCTCATTTAAGGTATCTGTAACCCTTTCAAAATAGCTCTCCCAAAGATTATTGAATTGTTTATCAATATCAGATTTTAAGTAAATTATATTTTTTGATATATTAAAAGCTGAAGTAAAATTCTCAACATACTTTATCTTGTATCCTGTATCAGCTTGTGAATTTAATGCTTGTTGAATTAATTGCTCGCATTGTTTATTTTCACTACAATTATCTATTTCATAAGGTATATTCAATTGGTTAATAAGTTGTTTTTTAAAGTTTGTATAATTCATTAAAGGAATATACTTGTCTACAAGCAAAGATTCTGGTGCCAACTGCTTTTTATACCAAGGCATAAGAATTGAATCTTTTAAAAGGTAAATATTCTCATGTTCATTAATAAATCTACTAAGCATATAGTCTATATATTCTTCTTCTGTTTCATAAAAAACAATACCCATTTCTTTTGATATATTATGTAAATTTTTTAAATTTTCTGTATTAACTGAAAAACTTAACAATGCAAAATATTTTGATAAAAGTGATGGATATATTGCTCTTACTCCATTTGAAGACAAATATCTAAAAATCATTTTTGCTATTTTAGGTATCATTTCTATGGCTTGCTCATCACCAGGATAGTTACTATTTATGACAATCTTATTTGCAAAGCTCTCCGTTATTTTTATTAGCTCATAAATATCATCATTACGAATGTTAATTGGCACAAAGCCAAAAACATCTGAAAATATATCAAGTATTTCAATTGTATAAAGATTTCGACTATATGATTGTAATCTTTTTTCAAATTTATCAATATTTTCTAATGATAAATTTTTTATAGAGTTTTCTCTCCCTTTCATATATAGATAATCACCTATTACTGTTACTTTGTAATTTTTTTTCAAGTTGGCTGCTATTTCTAGAGGGTTGGGTATTATTTGAGAAGGAAAAAACTGAAGATATTTTTGAAAATCTTCTTTACTAATTTCATCATTAATTGCTGCATGTCGAAATAGTACTGATGCGATATCATTTATTAAAGTTTCTGAAAAATTAAATTTGCAGGTAACTTTATGCGAAACAAAAAAATTCTTAAATCTAAAATGAACATTATATGTATCATCTTCTTGTATTTCACCTATTTTACTTACAAATATAAATCCATACATAAACTCTTTAAAGTGTGTGTATGTCAAATCTTTATCCGTTATCATATATTCTAAAAATTGTTCTTTACACCACTGATCACTAAAATTATAAATTCTTTCTTTATCAGATAATGCTGCGGCTATACCAAATAATTTTTCATACAAAGCTACCCCTGCCAAAGCTGGTCTATCTTTATACTTTTGAGTGTTTAAAATCGGTATGGCTTCTCTTATATTTTCAATTACAGTATTATCTAAATCTGTTGCATGCAATGAGAAATTGTTCCTAATAAATGATACAATTTCTTCACTTTCCATCTCTCGTACTACATGTTTATTACAATAGTCATTGAGCTCATAAATGATGTCATTTTTATACTTGAAAAAATATTGATTTTTTTTAACCATAAATATTTAACTTTTTCATTATTTTAGATGTAAGCAACATGATTTTGCCATCTTTACCAAATACCTTCAAATTACCTTGCTCATCTAATTCTGTTAGATGAGTATTACGAATTAACTGTAGAATTACACCACTAAGTATGTTTTTATAATCTGTTTCATCATCTACGGGTACCATATCAATCTCATTTGAAGTATTTTGAGAGGTAGGTTTTTTTTGTGTAATATTTTTTCGGCGAAGTGCAGCTTTTAAGATTGTCACCTCTTCTGAAAGTTCTGTTACCTTTTCTCTTAGAAGTAAATTTTGTTGGGAAAGTCTTTGATCAGCAAATTTAACATCAATTTTTTTATTTTGAATATTAATAGGATTGGTAAGGCGCATCTTTTCATACTCATCAATTATAGATCGCCATCTTAAGTGTTTAAGTCGCAATGCATCTTTTTTCAATATATATTTTTGCTCATTTTTAGTTGCTAAATTGAGCATATGGTCCGCAACAGTGGTTGGTGTTATTTTAATATTTTTATGAAGCATATGCTCGCATGTCTTTTTAAGTAGTTGCAACCTTTGTTCTTTTGCTTCATCAAGAAAGTATTCTATGTTTGATTTTTTATTTTTTCCCATAATGATAGTTTCCTTTTTTTGTTTGTCTAAGACTCATATATTCTATAAGTTGGGCAATAGCTGGCTTATTTCCATCCTCAATCTCTTTAATAATACTTTTATAGTATTTTTTTGCAAGATTCGCAACTTTAAAATAGACTTCTGTTGAAGCTGGATTTTTGTGTCCAAGCATATTTTGTGTGAGTGCTCTTGCAGTATCTATACCTATTTCCGGCACAGACAAACCAATATCAGCTATAGCTACAGCAAACATGTGACGCAGAGAATGAATCCCTTTAGCTTTGTGTAATTGTCTGATATGAAAATAGTTTTCATCTTCTGGATTTAAAGGATATTTTTCTTTTAATTGTTTAAGTCGTTTGGTAAATAATCTATTAGCCTGCACCACAGAGAGCCTATTCCCAGTAGATGTTGTAAAGACAAAAGGATGTTTTGCTACATATTCAGGTATTTGGACTATGTAACGAAAGGTTTTGAATACTTCTGATTCCAAATAATGTGTTATAAAAGTAAGTGGTCCATATTCAAGTGGAATTGGATATTTAAAAGCTATATCTGCATGAGGTTTATCAGTATTTGGATTTATATTATAGCGTTCCTTCAAAAGTGATATACGAGGTATCTCAAGCAATGGAGAATACATATCACTTCTTGGATCAATTAAATACACTTCTCTATTTTCATAATCTATATCCAACCATGTTAAAGAGAGTGCCTGTCCAACTCTTGCACCTGCACCTCCACAAAGAAGATATAAAAGTTTTTCTTGTGGCTCAGACATATCAAGCAATTCATAAAAAAAATAAAAAGGGAAGAATTTATCTTCATTTCCACTATTATTTGTTTTTAATGGTCTTAGAATAGATTTTTTCTTTCCATAAATTTCTAGTAGTGAGTCGCGCATTGCTAGACCGTACCCTGAATGCACACTAGAAGAACTTTTATTTTTTTCATACAACCAATCTATCTCATCACTTTGCAAAGAATCACTAGATGCTCCTATCTCTTTTAAAAAGGTAAAGTAGCTTTCAATAATACTCATTTCGAGATTAATGGAATTGAATGATTTTGTGGAATTGGTTAGTATGATACGCTCAATCGTAAAACTTATTTCTCCATCATCATATTTATCTTCTACAATAATTGAATTACACTCTAAAAGAAAATCCTTACGATAGCGAAGTAAATAATCTAAAAGACTCTCTTCTGCTTCTCTTGGTTTGTATAATGTCCATGTAATAAACTTATTTATGGCATGTGAATATCGTTTCAAAGTTAAATACTTTAAATTACGATTATCTTTTAAAAGCTTTATCCATCTTTTAAAATTAGCAGGAGAAATAACAATATTTTTTAACTTAACATAGATATCAAACATTCCATCTTCAAGCTCTACTACCATCTATTTGTATTATCCTATTATTACATGTATGTTGTACAATTTATCTAAAATGACTAAGTCCCTTGACTTGGTTATTTAAAGTATTGTATTATATCATAATATTTATATTATTTCATGTATATAGAAAAGTCTCTAGGAGAGATATTATGGAAAAAGATCAATTATTTATTTTAGATAAATGGATAAAAAACTATCTTAATGAGAAAAAAACACTCAATCTTGCAAAAAATACAATTATGAACTATACAAGAGTTTTAGATTCTTTCTATCAGTTTTTTGCACAAAAAGATGAAGAAGATGC
>JASFZD010000131.1:0-4858 GCA_045046645.1 Sulfurimonas sp.
TTCTTGTTTTACACGCGCAACATCTTGTTCTGCTTTTTGAACTTCTTGCTTAGCTATCTGAACTCTTTCAATCTGCTCTTTAACTTTTTGAGGTAAAACGATATCACGAAGCTGTACTGACTGAAGGATTGCAGGAGAATTTTTTAGGTTTGTAACACTCTTCCTGATTCCTGCTTCAATCTCAGTTCCTAAATCATTTCTCATTTGCGTTAATGCTTCAGCATCATATTTACCGATTACATTACGAACAACATCACGAACAACAGGATTAATAATCTTATCTTCCCATGAAAAGCCCCAGTTAGAGATTGTCTGTGCTGCAAACTTTGAGTTTAGTCTATACTGAACAGTAAGCTCAATAGAAACAGGTAAAGAACGCTTATCAAGAACTGTTACAGCTGGTTTCGCAGTGATTCCTGAACTACCTGAGTTTGCTTCCATACGAGAAGCATAGTTGATGATACGAACTTTTGTATCAACTGTATATACTTTTTGAATAACAGGGATAATAAAATGTAGCCCTGGTAACAGTGCTTGTTCTTGATACTTACCATTTGTACTTAAGATACCTCTTTCACCCTCTTCGATGATTGTAAAAGGTTTTGCCAATACAAGCATAACAACTACTGCAATTAAAAAATAAATTAATCCTGATTTTTTACCAAAATTTAAATCAATATTTGGCATTTGAGGACCTTTTGGACCTCCGCCATTGCCGCCATTACCGCCTGTAGACTTATTAAATCCACCACCTTCACTCTTCTTTTTGTTAAAGTAATCATTCATATCTGATGCCATGTATATATTCTCCTCTTTCATTTTAGTTTTCCTTTTACTTCTTAATCTATATAAGTTAAATAATGTTCGTATTGTTTGTTTCTACCAAAAACAATATCAAAATAAGTACTTTGAATCTTCTCAGTCATCTCACCTCGTGAACCAGTACCAATATCTCGTGCATCAATATGTGCAATAGGTGTGATTTCCGCTGCAGTTCCTGTTAAAAATGCTTCATCTGCCACATAGACTTCTTCACGCGTGATACGACGGCGAGTCACTTTGATGCCCATGTCTTCTGCCATTTCTATAACCATTTTCTGTGTGATAGAAGCGAGTGCATTATCACTTGGAGGTGTGATAAGTTCACCATCTTTTACCATAAAAAAACTTGCCCCACTTGCTTCTGCTACATAACCTTGGTCATCTAAAAGAAGTGCTTCATCATAACCACAATCAATCGCTTCAAACTTCGCCATTTGCGAGTTTAAATAGTTTGCAGTTGCTTTTGCTTTTCCCATATTTGAAGTATTTGCAGGTCGAGTCATAGAGACAATTTTTAGCTTTATGCCTTTACGCATCCCTTCTTCACCGAGATATGCACCCCATTCCCATGCTGCAACAGCAGTCTCAACTGGTGCATCTTTATGGTACAAACCCATAACACCATAGCCCAAAAATGAAAAAGGACGAATATAAACATTATCCCCAGTAAATTCATTTTTACGCACCAGCTCTATCTGTGCCTCATTTAATTCTTCTACACTGTAAGGTATATTTATCATTGTCATTTTTGCTGACTCTAAAAGTCTTTTTGTATGATCATTCAAACGAAAAATAGCATAACCTTTTTCAGTTTTATAAGCTTTTGTACCTTCGATAACACCATTTCCATAATGTATTGTATGCGTAAGTACATGTACTTTAGCATCTTCCCAAGCTACAAACTCTCCATTCATCCAAATATACTTGGCTGCGTCCATTAAAATCTCCAAATTTTATAATTTATAATTGTTGCTATTTTATCCAAATTGCTATTCACATTGTATTAACTCTAAGTTTTTTTAACTATAATTACATCTAATAAATATTATTTGGGAGATAACATTGCCAACTTATACAAATTACAGAGATGTAAACCAACAAGAGCTTCAATGCGACATAGACGACATCAAAAAAACTATTAAAGTTACTGAGGAAGATTTTTTACATCTTTTAAAACTAGAAAGATGGGGTAGATTTTCTACTCTTTCTGGTTTTATTCTTATTGCTTTTGTGGTTATACTAAACTCTTTTGAGTCTGGAATTTCTCTCTTTGATTTTTGGTTTTTTGGTATCATCGGGGCTCTTTTAATCGCTGTTGGGAATGTAGCCAGATGGGCAAATGTTACGCACCCTATCTTGCATGGTGCCTATGACAAAGTTCCAAATATACCATTTAGATACACAAAAAAAGGCTTTGCATCAGGTAACAGAAGATGGATTGATTGGCTTGACTGGATAAAACCTGAGGCGTGGGCATTTGAGCATAATATCATGCACCATTATCATTTAGGTGAAATGGATGACCCAGATAATGTTGAAAAAAATCTCGAATGGTTACACAAAATACAAATGCCAATGTTCTTTAAGTACGCAATAGTTTATATTTTTGCTGCGTTTTGGAAAGTAGCTTATTATGCACCAAATACACTAAGAATCTTAGAAAACAAAGATAATCAGGGAAGTGACAATCCAAGGTCAGATAAGTTTGAGTTCAATCCCTTAACAAAACGAGGTCAAGAACTATGGTTACAATATTATCTTCCTTATGGGCTTTTTCAGTTTGCTTTTTTACCACTTCTGTTTTTACCATTTGGAGTAAACGCAGCACTTAGCGCTCTTGGACTTCTAGTCATTGCTGAACTTTTAGCCAACTTACACTCATTTTTAGTGATTGTTCCAAACCATTCAGCAGAAGATATTTATCAGTTTTCAACTCCACACAAAACACAAGGTGAGTACTATCTAAGACAGATTATGGGAAGTGTAAACTACAACACAGGAACAGACCTCATAGACTTTATGCATGGTTTTTTAAACTATCAAATAGAGCATCATCTTTTTCCAAATATGCCACACAGTTACTACCAAAAAATGCAACCGATTGTAAAAGAGATTTGCAAAAAGCATAACTTAGAGTATAGACAAGATTCTGTATTTAAAAGAATCTTAATGACAGTTGATTTGATGGTAGGAAAAACTAAACTACTTACTGTTGAGGGGGTATAAACGCAGAGGTATAAAGTTATTAATTAACTCTATACCCTACTCCAAATACATTCATAATTGTATCTGCAGGCAGTTTTCTTCTCAAGTTCTTTACAAGCGTTTTTAGAGAATCAATTTTATACTCACTAAAATCATTCCAAATATAGTCTACAATCTCATCATAAGAAAAAACACGACCAGTCTTAGAGAGCAGTATTGTTAATATTTGATTTTCTGTCTTTGTTATAGGAACAGTTACCCCATTTTGAAGCAACTCTTGCTTTTCATAGTTCCATATATAGTTCTCTTTAAGAGTTAGCATTTGATTAGATGTAACAGTGAACTTTTGCATTGATTCAACCGCAAGAGCAAGTGACTCTTTTAAATCTTCTCTTGTTATCGGTTTTACCAAGTATTTTGTTAGATTTAACTCCGCAGCTTCTAAAAGATAGTGAACATCTTTATGTGCGGTAAGCATTATAGCTTTTGTAGTATGATCAAATTTTCGTATTTTTTTAAGCAATCCTAAGCCATTGAGCTTAGGGATATTAATATCGATGATAAGAAGTTGTGGTTTTTTATCTTTGTAAATTTTATAAGCCTCTTCACCATCGCCAGCCTCATAGACATGAGCGAAATATCTTTTAAGATACCTAACATAATTTTCTCGAAGGGCTTTTTCATCTTCAACAAAAAGAATTGTATACTCAGAAACCTTATCAGACATAACTAACCTTTTATTTTATCTATACCAAAATTGTACGATAAACTAATGATTAAGTAATGATTAATACTTTTTCAAAACATCATTTATCTGAACATACGCTTCGACTGGTGTTGTTTCAAAGTACACTAAGTTATGTTTCTTTGCAAATTCTTTTGTCATTTTTTGCACCTTAAGTAGATTAAATCGCGGTGCTTTAGGGAAAAGGTGATGTTCTATCTGCGTGTTGAGCCCACCATAGAACCAGTGTACAAACCATGCCCCTTTTAAAGAACGAGAAGTTCGCATCTGTAATTCCATCCATGAGAGCGATTCACTATCTTTTTTATCAATCACTTCACATCCTAGATGGTTTGTTATAAAGCCAAATGCTAGCCAAGGCGAAAGTGTTAGGTTTAGAGTTAAAAAGACAATAATTGCTTGTGATAATGGTAAAAAATAAAATACAGGTCCCCAAACTAATGGCCAATGCATTAACATAAGTCCCAACTCTCCCCACAACTTGCGTTTGATGGCAAATGAGTAAGATTGCGCTATAAACGCAGGGTACATAAAAAACATTGAACCCCAAAATACAAGGTATTTAGAAGCTCTTAACCAAGCTTTGTCACCTTTTTGATTCAGTGTAAATGCACCATCCATGGCTAAAATATCTTCATCTTTCTCAGGTACATTACACCATGTATGATGATTAATATTGTGTTTAAAATCCCACCATGACGAAGAGTTAGAGAGGATAAACGCAGAGAAAGGGTAACTAAGCTTAAAAGATAAAGATTTCTTTTTAAAGTACTGTCGGTGTAATACATCATGAGATACAAAAACAGCACGAGTAAATATGATAGTCATAAAAAAACCAAGTGCAAACGCAGCCCATACGGGAGGGTTAAGACTCGTCCAATTAAACACTACAAAATATACAACAATCATAGAAAACCCTACAGCTATCATCTCTATAGTTCCTCGAAGGGGAACTCTCTCTAAAAGTCCAGCTGCACGGACTTCGGCTTTTAATTCATCAAATATATCTGGGTATTTTGCAAATGACATATAATTTCCTAGTAAAATTTGGTGAAATTATAACATTTATACTTTAAAATTATGGTT